>CAIRCR010000129.1 GCA_903877065.1 uncultured Pseudomonadota bacterium | reverse complement strand
TCCAAAAGTAAGATTTATCAGGTCCAGAAACCAGCGAATACTGATAATCTTTATCCAAATCAAACACGATATAAGAGCCATAAAAAGGTCTAAAAAAAGCCACTTTCAAATAAGCGGTATCGGAATTTTCAACAAAATAAGCCCATCCTTCAGCCTCTTTCCATTCGTTATTTTCAGCATTGTAACCACGATTGATAACCTTAATACTGCCATCATCACGCTTGCTATAATCAGCTGTAATCTGAGTAAGTCCCCTTTCAAATGAATGGTCAAGACGTGCTATTTCATGCCACTTTCCTAAATATCTACTGGCATCAAACCCCGTAACAGGTTGGATATTTTCAGGTATTCCAACACACCCTGATAACAGTAACCATACGAAAACTAAAATGTTTTTTATCATTTCTCACCTGTTACCTATTGCATCATCATCGACTACAGGTGATGGCTTACGTTTAGAATTTCTAACCGCATCATCTAACACGGACTGAATCCAAGCTCCGAGTTTCCTACCACCAGCCGCTTTGATGTAGCTATCACGTTGACGTTGAGTACATTCAAAACTTACCCCTGTCTTTTTATCTGCATCAGCCATACCGTCATCATACCTCGTTGTATATCATCTCTGCTCTTTCACCATCGTAACGTAAGACACTCCGAATTATCTGTGAAGCAAAAGACGTTTCTTTGGCATTCGATAAGTGATCGTCACTGTCTTCATCAATGAATTTACTCAGAATTGATGCTATCGTGTCATTTTGAAGTAACTCAAAGGGTATAGGTAATGTGCCTGATGTCATATAAAAATCTTTGAATGGTAACAAATGTCCACTAAAAATAAAGTTTTCCATTCCTGTTTGAGCCAGACCAACATCAATAACAAACAGTTCATCTTGATACAACAAATAAATCACTAACACGCCTTTACCTTTAACAACTTGTTTGACAAAGAAAACAGAATAATAAGCCATCGCCATTGATTTTAAGACGTTGAACTCAATGGAATCTTTATCAAAAGATGTTATTGCTAACTCTCGTTCAATCACATTAGCTTTATTGATTCTAAAGTGATGAAAACAATAATCCATGAAAACGCTTGAATCATTTTCATCCAGATAAAGTGTTTTTCCTTTTAAAATCCCTAGTTTCTTACCGCATTCTTCAATGGCTTTTTGAGGTAATTTTGCTACCAATCCCTGATTCATTTCTAACTCAATTCGACGATAATGCTTATATTCTTCAATGTCTTTATCTGTCGGTAATTTTAAATCTGTCATTTAGTTTTCCCCAATAAAAAGCCCCTTTTCAGAGGCATAAATCAGAAGGAATTTTACCATATCAATGACACCTGTTACCGTCATTTCCTAGCAATCACAAATAATCCCAATAGCATCAATGATGTGCCTACCATGATACGAACCGTAATCACTTCTTTAAGAATCAACCATGCCAGTAAAATAGCAACAATGACACTGCCTTTATCAATCAATGCTACAGTGGCTACATCACCGATTTTCAAGGCTTTGTAATAAAACACCCATGATAACGCTGTAGTAACACCTGATGCACCTAACCAGATAAAGTTCTCTTTACGCAGTAGTGTGATTTCAGATGCAGGAATCATCACGATAGCAAATAATCCAACAAAGAAAAATACGAATAAAGTTCTAACTGTCAGTCCTAATTCCCCTGAAATCCCCACTAATCCTTGCTTGGCTACCACTGAGGTAAAACCAGCAAAAAGCATTGATATGAAAGCATACAGTATCCAGCGTTCCATTAACCATTACTCGATGATGTTAGACTGGTTCAGCCAAATGTTGAACTGTTGTAACCCCAAAATGTAGCAGGTGCATTACTAAATTCAATATAAATTCTATCAGGTGAAATGTTTAGCTCTGTCTTCAGAAGTTCACTGATAGATGCACTTAATGACTTAGCCTGTTTTTCGGTTAAACCAATACTTTTACATTCCATAAAAGCCAATGGCGTATCTTTACCTGCAAACAACATCGTCGGATTGTGTACGATCTCAACCATGACATATGATTCAGGCTTGCTGGTTTCTTTAGCGGCTAGTTGTGAAAGACGACGTAGAACGTTTGGTTTGTCTACAATGTCAGTATTTGTATTCAGTTTAATGTAAGGCATAAAAACTCCTGTGTTGGTGTGATGTTATTTAATACGGGTTCACCCAGTAAAGCAATCATAATACCCCCTAATGC
>CAIRCR010000128.1 GCA_903877065.1 uncultured Pseudomonadota bacterium | reverse complement strand
TCAGTTTTAGATTTAATTTGCCCTGCTTTGATTGTGCCGAGTGGAATGGAACTTTTTAATTCAGAGGCTGTGATATGAGCAACAGGATCTATCACGCCCCAAGTAAACTGCCCAAAACCTAACAAAACAGCCGCCACTAAAAACTGATAATTTTTCATTTTAGTTTGCTCCAAAAACAGGGGCTGCTGTCGTTATTGTCGATAATATTTTTTTGTTGTTCATGTCTATGTCTCAATTTCTTATGGCGGATTGAAGTAGCAAATGCAATTTATGTTTATGAGTTTAGGGCAGGGGATTTAAATAAATTTTTAATCAATTAGATAGATAATTTTCGGCTCTCGTGTATTGATTTTATTCTACAGCACGAAGCCAAAAGTGACCGTTAAATTATGTAAGACATCGCTATCACCAACCTCAGGAATAAACGAATTTAGGCGATAACGGACATCACTACGAAATGCGACATCATCTGTAATTTGATAGGTTGTGCCAACTCCTGATTCAAAAATAAACGAGGGCGTATCGGCACGATAAGACGTTTGTTTTCCAAGTACCACGCTATCCATTTCATAATGGGTATTCATTCCACCAACACCAGCAACGACATAAGGTGAAAAAGCATCTCGCATCAAAAACCACTGCACATCAACAGTACCGCCCGTTAACGTTGAATCACCGTGCAAACTACTAATCGCAGAATTTCCTTTGCAACACGAATAATCATTGTCGTAACGTTGCCAAAAACCACGCACTTCGATATTAAATTGGTCGTTAATTTCTTTACCGACGGCAAGCCCAGCACCAAAACCGTCAAAGCCTTCGGTGTCACCACCTGGATGTAAATAACTTCCAAATGGCACAACATAAAAATCGTCAGCACTTGCCCGAACGATTAACGAACTCACCGACATTCCTAGAAAAATCGCTGTTTGCATACTTTTTTTACAAAACATATTACTGCTCCAAATCAATCAGAATGTAATATCAAGGCATCAACAAATAGCATTGAAACGCCTGAAATTTGAATGGAAAAATTCGCGTGTCCATTTCCTGTGGTGTCGCCTTGTAACACTTGTATTGCCGTATCAAAACGTAATTGTCCTGCCTGTTTTGAGAATGCGGTTGTGCCAATGAAATCAAAATTTTGTGTGCCAGTTTCAGCGGTATTTGCGTCGATTGCGCTCAAATTGATTCGATCCCCTTGCGCTGAATTGAAATCGGTAATCACATCGCAGCCATCAGGCAAACTATCCGCGCCATTTTCATAAACAAAGGTATCGGCACCTTGACCACCCGTTAAAATATCTTTTCCCACCAAACCACTCAGCACATTGTTTGCACTATTCCCTTCAATTTTATTATTTAGCTTATTTCCGATTCCCATTAACGGTGCAACGATTTTTTCTGTCGTCGTGACGACTTGTTCAATTTTTGCGGGAATATTGAGTAATTTTTGCGTCCATTCAGGCAAGCATAATAAAGGGTTATCGACTAATTCTGTTTTTGTCACGCTTTTCTCAATGGTCGTTTCATTCAAAATCAGATTGTTAAATTCCATTGATAAACCCGAAATATCCGAATTGCTTTCCAGCGTTTTTTCAATGATAGGTTCTGGCGGTTTGATTATGTCAGTGCGAATTATCGGTAAACCTGGATCTGTAATTTGATTACTGGCGGGATTATCGTCACCAAATGCGTTGTCTGTCATGACGATTTCTATCGTGATAATCTTGCCTTGTGAATCTTTGATAAAACGCGCTCCATCACCGTCGGCGGTGCGTTGCGTGAAATCGTACCAACCCGCTTGTTTTGATGACGTTAATTTTTCACCATCGAGCGTGACGAGTGAATTTCCAGCGGCGTTATAAAATTTTATTGTTTTCGCTGACACATATTTCATATAACCGTTGAAATCAAATTCCCCCGCTCTTGAAATATCAATGGCAACCTGTGTTTGCAAACCATCACGACGTGGATAAATATCGGTCAATCCTGTGTCTACTTTCGCACTCACTGAAAATTCGATGGCATCCCACAACGGGGCTTGAATGTTGTCACCGCTTGGTTTTTGACCGCCAATATTTGGACTATCACTTGGCAAAACTGTGATGTGACTAAGTTGTGCAGATTCATCGACTTGTTCGGATTCGTTTTTCGTGACGGCGATGTTAATTATCGCTTTATTTGAGTCGAGTTTATTCACCAGCCCTTTTTGAAAATTATCGTAGTTAATCCACGCGATATTGACGACCGCACCCTGTGACTTATCTTCGATGCCATCGTGATTTAAATCCCCCGTCGGTTTGTTCTCCGAAGTCGCAAAATTTGCCAATTGCGTTTCTGTGTCGGGCGAAATGCCGTCTAAATCGGACAAATCAAAACGATTAAGAGCTAAGACCAGCGGCACACCGTCTGCGGTGATTGTAAATTGATCAAGTGCTTGTGCGGTGCTTGTTGAAATACTTGGAATATAAGCATAACTCCCCTCCCAAGTATTTAAAGTCAGTGTCGAGCCATTTGCGAGCGTGAGTTTTACTAATTGATGCCCCGACACATCGAAGCCACTGTTTTGACTATTTTCGAGTTTAAATAAAAGTTGAGTTTGATCTAAATCAGCCCACGATTTGTCCATATTTTGAAGAAGCGGCTCACCTTTTAGCGATTGCAATGCCAATTGACCGTGCAACACATTTTTTGTGGCGTTACCTATTTGAATTTCGGTTAACGCTTGTTTTGACAAATCATCGACGAGAATTGGCAAATCGTTAGTCCCTGAAATTTGAATAATCACGTTGGACTTGATGTTGTCTGCGGTGCTTATTGGAAAGGTATCAAGGTAAATTTTATCTTGCTGAAATTCATTGTGTGGCGTGTTCGTCGAATACGTCCAATGACCGAATTTGTTGATGCTAAACGTACCGAATTGACCAACAATAGCGGTTTGTGGATTAACGGCGGCTGGTGTTGTTCCGACAAATTGCCCCGTGACATTCAAAATATTGTCGGTTTCGATTAAATTCGCAATCACATCCGCATTTTGCGGAATGTTTTTTAACGTAATATCAAATTGTTTTGCGGTTTCGAAGTTCAAACGATTACCTGCAATATCTTTGACTTCCTCTGCGTTGATTGAAATGGTGTAAGTGCCAGCGTGTGTGGATTGCCAGCCTTCTTTTGGTGCGTCAATCGTGTAGGTTGCCGTTTTTCCATCAAACGATGCTTTAGAAACAGTAAAATTAGTCGCCCCGAAAATAGAAATATCACCAACTGAAATACTTTTTGTATCGATGCCGCTGCCCAAATCGCTGTAATTGACGTTAACGAGAAAAGGCTTTGAATCGTTGGGTAAATCAAATGTGTCACGGGTGATTGAATCTAAAATGGGAGCTGATTTATCCAATGTAAAAGCGATTGCGTGATTTGTACTCAGATTTCCCGATACATCGGTTTGACACACCAGAACTGTTTTGTTTCCGTCTCCCGAAATCGTAAAACTGTCACCGTTTCCTGTTGTCCAACGTTTTCCATCGCTGCTAAATGCCCATATTGCTCCTTTTTCAATGCCCGAAACGTGAATTGTGCCGTCGAATGTAATGTTATCGTCGTGTTTGCTCGTGTCATTGACTAACGTTAAAACAGGTGCCGTAACGTCAGTATCTAATGTGAAATTTAAACTT
>CAIRCR010000127.1 GCA_903877065.1 uncultured Pseudomonadota bacterium | reverse complement strand
CATGAAAACACAGTAGTCGCTGATTGGAGATAACAAGCAGTTGTTTTTTGAAATACAGTTGGTTGTCGAGATTGATTTCTAAGCAACCATGAATTACTTCTGCGGGCAACAAAGGGCTTAATGCTAATTGTGCATTCGTAATGGCTAGCCTGCATCTAATTGAGCAAAAATACGTTCCAATACATCTTTTTTGACTTGCTCTTCTTTATTTCCTGTTCGTGCAAGTTTTGTTGATTTCAGTAATGCTTTTTCTACTGAAGCCATATCTGCTAAAGCTAATTCAGTATTGATCACTTCAATGTCAGAAAGTGGATCGATTTTTCCTGCAACGTGTACAACATTGTCATCTTGAAAACAACGTACCACATGAGCAATCGCATCATTTTCACGAATGTTAGCTAAAAACTTATTCCCTAAACCTTCACCTTTGGATGCACCAGCAACCAAGCCAGCAATATCAACAAATTCAATGGTTGTTGGTAAAACACGTTCAGGATTTACGATCAATGAAAGGGCTTCAAGCCGCTTGTCGGGTACTGGAACTACTCCAACATTTGGATCAATTGTACAAAACGGGTAATTTTCTGCGGCAATTTTTGCCTTAGTGAGTGCGTTAAATAACGTCGATTTCCCAACATTTGGTAGACCTACAATTCCACAATACAATGCCATAACAGTCCCTGATTACTATTTAAAATAAAATTATTAAAGGGGCAATTATACAAGCTAAAAGTGATTCACCGTCATTTTGTTCCAATTCGAATTTGTTGTAGCGCATCCAAATCTAAAATACCAACACGATTATTTTCAACACACAACGCACCCCGAAAGCCCAGATAATCAACATTTAATGGCAACAGTTCTGCTATATTTTCCAAACGCAAAGAACCCGCTAATCCACAAATCAATGTCTGTTTTTTCGTCAGTTCGACAAATTTGGCAATCATTTCATGTGACATAACTTGTGTTAACGATTCGTTTTGTTTTTGCATCGTGTCTAGCATCACGCCAGAAAAGCCCGCTTTTTGTAACGCGGAAATAATCGAAAAATCAGGTCGAGTATCTGCAAATAACACCGCAATCAATTTTACATTCGCTGTTAATTTAGAAAGTTTTTGAATAATTTCGAGCCAATTACCTTCTGGAAAAAAACCAATTTTGACAAAATTAACGCCTGTTTTTTCCATTGTCCAAACAGCATTAAAAATAACATCTGCATCCATTGGTAAATCGCCAATCGTTGAACTGACTGGGCAACGACCAGCAACTTTTTCAACAATTTCTTTAACTAATTCAATGGGTAACGCGCCTAATGCGCCAAATTGGGGCTGTTTTAAATCAATAATATCAACGTTTGCTTCTAAAACTAATTCGACCTCATGCAAATTTTTAACACTTGCGAGCATTCCTGTCATTTTAACAACTCCATTTTGAACGTTTCAATTGCCATCATTAGCCAATTCCATGCTTCTAATTCACGCTCACCAGCGGTTTTTTCTAAACCCACTTTTAAATACGCAATTTCATTTTCTATTTTTTCTAGTGGTAACATTTGCAAACGACTGACCAAAATTGCAGCCTCCAAAACACAATACTGAGCGCGATTAAATCCCATAAATGGAGCGTGATTGACCGTGTTTAAAATTTTACAAATCAATCGAGGGCGTGTTTTATCATCTTCGACCCGTACTAATTGGACTTCACTGTGCGCTAATGCACAATCTAAAATTAAACCATTCAATTTCCAATCACGCCGCCCTGTTAAACAACCTGCAAAAACTCGCACATCATCACAATAATTTAAAACAGCAATTTTTGTTTCTAGCAAATTAGTCAATGTTGTGGAGGGGCGAAATGGCAAAATGTGAATGCTATCGCAATGAATATGAACGCCCATCGGGGCAAGATGCGGAACACCCACGTTATTTTTAGTTATAACGATGAGTTCTTGAATCATATACTTAATAAGTCGAGTGGAAATAGAGGATACATTTGCAAACCAGTGTAGATGAGTTAATTTTCCACAAAATTAGCAAAACGAAATTTTAAATTTTCTTAACTACTCAGAATAGGAAGTTAGATTTTTACTTGAACATGGTAAGTTAGAATGAGTAGATGAAATGATTTATTTACGGATTCTTCTGATTTATTGCCAAGAATCTTTTGACTACAATGAAAAATAAATTTTAAAGCGATTTCTCCGACATTCCGCACCCTGTTTTCAAAAT
>CAIRCR010000126.1 GCA_903877065.1 uncultured Pseudomonadota bacterium | reverse complement strand
CCTACATTATTATTCTAAATAGTAAACAACAGCTTTACTGTTTAATCATAAGAATATTACGCAATCAGCAAGCAACACCCCTTCACAATGGTTAAATCTATAGGATTTGACTAATGTCACTCGAGAAAAATTTATTCACGACAGCTGAAGTAGCAGAGTATCTCACCGTTTCAAAATGCCAAGTTTTCAGATTGGTCAAGCTGGGCAGATTAAAACAAACCTACTTATCCCCCAAAAGAGTTGTATTTAAAAAGTCAGCAATCGAAGATTTTTTAGCATCATGCGATAAGGTGGCAGCATGAGCCGCTTTTATCACGATCAAGAGTTTCGAATTATCCCGCGTGTAATTATTGATTACGCCATTGCAGCTTATCGCGCGAAATATCCTCATGAGGTTTACACACAAAACGTTGAATTTTTAAGCGGTTACAGTGTCATTAAAGGTATGAGTAAAAAAAGACCAGTTCAAACTGGCTATGACTTCATATCGAGAGCATCACCAACAAACTCAATGGTGATGGTATGACAAACCAACAGACAAAAAAAAGCCTGCAAAGAGCAGGCATGAAATCTAACGAGCAGTGTCACTTGCAGGTGACATTTGCTTTAATTTAAACCGCCCTAACGGTCAAAAAACGATAGTTTTCAGACGTTCATTATACGTCACAGTGACTATTTTTTACAGTTAAGCGGTTACTTCCACTATTCACGGAGTAACTACACAATGCAACAAATCATAATTAACGCGCTATGGGTGATTTTCGCCCTACTCAATGACGCAGCAGCCACGACCGCACTATTCAATATTTCAGTGGTGGCACGTCATGGATAAAATCAATTTATGTAGCGGGCATGGAGCAAAAGATACAAACCCTTTAACTATTGAATGGTTAGACGTTCAACGCCTTGTTGATAAACCGACCGAGCTACCCAAAGACCGAGCACAATGGTTAATACCGTCAAGTTACTTGAGCAGATCACACAAAGAACAAGAGCAATATGGTAAGTATTGGCTATGTGCTTTTGACTTTGACGAACACCCACCACCAGTTCCAGAACTTGCAAAAATCACACGTGAGATACTGGAAGAGGAATTCTTTGATGGTAGTAATTTTGAGTTGTACAACACGAACAGCGCAACAGAAGACAATCCTAAATCTCGTTTATTTATCCCCCTTGAAGCACCTTTAAATTTCGAAGAATGGCATCTACTTCAACAGGTCATTGCAACAAAGTTTGAGCAGCGTGGAGTTATTGCAGATAGGTCACTCGAAAGAGCTGGTCAGTTGTCATTTTTACCTAATGGAAAAGTAGGAGACAACGTAACGGATAAAGATGGCAACACAATCGGTAAACGCATTTACAACAAGGAAAGTGAACGTAGTTGCTGGCTACTAGATGCTGAATTATTTCGAAATGAAATGAACGCATTAGCAGACGAGTTGCAACGCCAAGAAGACGAACTCAAAACAGAAAAAGCTAAAGCACTGGCAGCACGTTCAATGCTTAAGAAACCTGCGAGTAACGACAGTAAAAACTTAATCAAGGCGTTTAATGAATGTTATGACGTTGCAAGCTTACTCACAGCTAACGGTTACGAACAACGCGGCAACACTTTCAGACACCCAAAAAGCAAGAGTGGTAAATACAAAGCATCTATATTAAATGGACGTGTTCATACTTTTAGTCAAAGCGACCCTCTTAATTCAAACGGAAATGGGGCGCATGACGCATTCAGCGTGTTTACGGTACTTGAGCATGGTGGTGATATAAATGCAGCTCTAAAAAATGCAGGCAATAACTTCTTAACCATTGATTGTGTAGCTTGGAACAAAGTCGTTCAACGTGAATATATGCAAAACAAAGAACAGGAAGAAGTAATGAATGGATTTGATGATATCCCAGAACCAATGGCTAAAGATGACGAATGGAAAGCGATTTTAAAAGGCGAGGTTCTAAATCTAAACAAAGATTATGCGCTTGTCTTGAATGGTTCAAAGGCACTTGTAATGAAGACAACGCATGACAGTGACGGCAGAAAAGAGCGCGTTTATTTATCCACAAAATCATTTGATGACTTGTTTTCTAATCGTCATGTCAAAACAGGCGTGACAAGCAGAAACACCGATATTATGAAAGGATTAGGCGTGGCATGGCGCGAACATTATTTGCGAGCTGATTACATCGATGGAATTGTGTTTGAGCCGTCAAAGTACAAAAACGGCACTGAAATTAAGCCAAATATTATTGGTAAAAAGCTAAATTTATGGGAAGGGTTTAGCGTTGAACCCAAACAGGGCGATTTATGCGAGCGGCTTTATTCTCACATTCAAAATGTTATTTGTTGTGGCGATCACGAATGTTATGACTATTTATTGAATTGGATAGCGCGAGGGTTTCAATTTCCTGCTGAAAATGGGCAGGTAGCGGTAGCGTTAAAGGGAGAAAAGGGCAGTGGTAAAGGAACATTAGGCAAATTAATTAAATCCATTTACGGACAGCATGGCGTTCAGATAACAAACCCTAAATATCTGATTGGAAACTTTAACGCGCATTTGCAGGATTGTTGTTTTCTATTTGCTGATGAGGCGTTTTTTGCAGGCGACAAACAGCACGAAAACATTTTGAAGTCGTTAATTACTGAAGACACAATGCAGATTGAACGAAAAGGCATTGACGTTGAAACAGTAAAAAACAGGCTCAAATTATTGATGGCATCAAATAACGATTGGATAGCACCAGCGACCAAAGACGAAAGACGTTATTTTGTTTTGGACGTTTCGAGCAAAAGAATTGGTGATACTCAATACTTTAAACAACTACACGCAGACATTCACAGCGATGACGTAAAAGCGGCTTTTCTGTTTGATATGTTAGCGCGTGACTTGTCTAAATTCCATGTGAACCGCGTACCGGAAACAGCAGGATTGAGATCACAAAGACTTCAAACGCTGGACAGTTTCGGGAAGTATTGGGTTGACGTATTACACAGAGGTTATTTGTTTGAAAAAGTATCGGCTAATGATTTTGTGTATGACTTCAACGAATGGATAGAAGATCCGTCAGTGGAGTTAATTAACGCGGGTTATCAACAGTGGGCAACACGTCACAAACTAACTAAATTCGACATCCTTAGTCAAACCGAAGTCGGCAAGCGTTTAACAAAATGGTACGGGGCAAAAAAGCGTGGAAATGTTAAAAAAATAGCAGGCAGTGATTATCAAGGCGGGGCAGTTGTGACGAGCAACCGACCTAATTACTATTTATTGGGGAACTTGGAAGACGCGACAAAAGCGTTTTGCAAGTTTGAAAAGATTGATTTAACCATTGTGTAGGGTTACGCCATAGGTACCTATGGCAGACTAATTTACCTATGACGGCTACAGGCTACGAATTTAAATGTTTTGTCATAGGTACCATAGGTGTCATAGGTAAAAGTGTAGTTTAATAATAAGAACAAATAAACACATAAAACACCCGTGTGAAAAACGTCCAATATGTGTGTTCTAGAAACTCAGCAATAAAAGTGCTATGACACCTATGGTACATATGACAAAACCTCGTGGTTATTGGGTTTAACAAAAAAGCTACCTATGACACACCTATGACAGATTGCCAAAATACCTATGACACACCTATGACAGATTGCCAAAATACCTATGACACACCTATGACAGATTGCCAAAATACCTATGACACCCCCCACAATGGTTAAAAACAGAAGGAAATCACAAAATGAATGAACTAATAACACTCACCCAAGCGGAAAAAGTACACGGGCTTTATGAATATGTTTTGAGCGGTAAAAACGTGTTTTTTAAATTACTGGCAAAAGAAAGCGACGCCCCCAGCATGGCTAAAGAAATCACACGGGCAGTTGATGAAAAACGAAAAGTGATTTTGATAGTTGAATAATCCCGAAAAGTACGGGAATCTAGGGGAATATCAGAATTTATCAAAATTTATCAATTTCACGAGGTATTGAAAAAATGAGTAGTGAATTAAGTGCAAAACAAACCCAAGCGGCTTTATTGCTTGCGCGTGGTGACACGATAACAACCGCAGCTGAACAGATAGGCGTTAATCGCATGACTATCCAACAATGGCTAAAAAAAGACGATAATTTCAACGCTTACCTAAACAGTTTAAAGCGTGAATTTGTAGACGCAGGGCGATCAGCTATGAGGGCATCAATCGTTACAGCAATCGACACGATCAATCAGCTGATGTTGTCGTCAACGAATGATGTTGTCAGGCTTAATGCTGCAAAAGAAATACTAGATCGCGCTGGACTTGCTAACGACAAGCCTATCGGGAGTGATGACGTGTCAAAGCTGCAGCAGGAGCGGGAGTTTGGATTTAGTTTTTAAATTGATTTTAGAGCTATTTAATTTTATAAATATTTGATTTAGGAATATGTATATGAATGAAAAAATAATTGAAGATAAATTTGGT
>CAIRCR010000125.1 GCA_903877065.1 uncultured Pseudomonadota bacterium | reverse complement strand
AGTTCACGCAAAAAGTCATCTTTCAATTTTGGAAATAACGCTTTGATTCCTGATAAACAGGCGAAGCGTTCAACGTCTTTGAGATTGAGTTTTCCTAAATAAAACGATTCGAGATAAAACAAATTGCCGTCTTTTCGTAACGGCAAATAAGCGAAGCGTTCAAGTAAATCGCGTTGAATGGTACGAACAGTGACGTTGAATTCGAGCGCGAGTTCTTTAGGGTCGAGTTTTTCACCTTCGTTAAATTTTTTTAAAATTTCAGTTAAACGAACGGCAGTTTTATCGTGTTCGGTAGTTTTTGTCATAGATAATTCCAGTAGATTTGAAATAATGACAAAAACGATAACACGCAGTGGCGACAGGTTATGTCATTTTGAAAAATTGAAGTGGAACATTCATTTCAGTGTCAGTATTTGGTTTTTACCGATTGGAACAGGAATAGGCAATTCGGAGAATAAAGTAAGCTGCGATTAAATTATGCAGATTCAACGCATAATTTTTACATTTGTTTCAATATCCGCTCTTTGAATTAAGTATGTATTTAAAGTATATAATATACACCTTTTTAGTATTTAATGAATATATTTAAGATACTATTTGAGTGTATTTATATTGATTGAAAATTGTTAGTTAAAGTCCTGTTAAATGGTCAAGCCGTGCATCAATACAGAATGAGCCATAATGTCGAAGATTGCACCTGTTTCGATGTATTTGAGTTCAGTCGTTTCAGCATAATGTCCCCGTTTTTCAAAGGCTTGTTCGATAGATACTCGAATTTCAGATTTAAGCACGGCATCTAAATAATGCGGCTTATCTTTGTTACATTGAATTTTCGACAAAATAGTTTGATCTGCCTGTTTTTCTTCGCATACCTCACGAATAATCAATGCTTCTTCATCGCTGATTTGATAACGGGTTTTTAATTCTTCAATTGCAACATCAATAGTGGTTTTCGTTATGGGCTTTGGTGTGCTATTTCCACCACCCCTAGTTATTTTTTTGACAACCTCTGGTGTAAATACAGTTTCGCCATGAAACTTGATTGCTGCGCGAGTTAAAACTACCTTACGAATATCTGCCATCAATTCAGATTCTGAACCTTCTTTGATTAACTGTAATTGCACAAATTCAGCAAATAAAATAAATCGCTCAATTTCTTCGCTGTATTGATAAAAACTGCTTAGAAAATTAAATGCCTTTACCAAGTTAGCAAGTTTATAAACATAGGCTCTGCGGTCTTCTGCTTTTTCGTAGGTGAAGTTAAAACGCTGACGGTAACGATTGATTTCTGTTTGCGTATTTGCATCATTTCCAGCAGCCAATAGTTTTAATAATTGTTGTGCATCAATGTCTGTGAATAAACGACAGTCAATAATTGCTTGGTAGATTGAAATGACTTTTTCTTTATTTGGCGTACTGTTTTCATAGGGCGTACCTTGCCGATATTTGTTGAAGGCTTTGATGATGTTATCGGTGTTGTTAGTGAAATCCAATACAATCACTTTGTCTTTACCGTCATGACAACGATTTAAACGCGATAATGTTTGTACCGCATTTTTATCTATTACAGGTTTGTCTAAACACATTCCTGCAAGCAAAGGTTCATCAAATCCAGTCTGAAATTTACTGGCAACAACTAAAATTCGGTAATCATCTTGCTTAAAGCGTTCTTCAATACGTTCGCCTGAATTCAATTCATTTAACGTATGTTCTTTGATTTCTTCATTGTTATTAGGATTCACAAAATCTGAAAACGCATACAGCACTTTGTAATTATATTGCTCTGGGTTCTCTTGCTGTTTTTGCTTAATCTTTTCTTGCAAAATATCAAAGTATTTCAATCCTGCTAAACGTGACGAAGCGACAATCATCATTTTTGCTTTGCCATTGATGAGCGGCTTTACTTGTTCTTCAAAGAGTCGCAACATCACTTCGGCTTTGTATTGAATTAAGCCATCATCTTCAAACGCAACTTGTTTTAACAATTTACTGATAATGCCTTTCGGGTATAAACGCTCATCTTCGCTAGTGTTTAATGAAAGTGGGCTATGCAATTGATACAACGTTTCATACGAGATAATTTGCGCTGCAACGTCGATAATATAACCTTCTGCAATTGCTTCAGCTTCTGAATAAATATCAAACGGTTCACCAAACAAATTAACTGTGGCTTGCGTGGGTGTAGCGGTAAAGGCAACAAACAATTGATTGCCTGCTTCAACTTCTAGCACCTTTTTAATTTGCTCTAATTCATCTTCAGCTTCTTCAACACCTTCAATTACTCTATCTTGAAATGGTTGGCGAATGGCACGGGCGTTTTTACCTTCTTGTGAACGGTGCGCTTCATCAATTAAAAAAGCCACTCGCTTTTGTTGCAGGGTTTTATCTTCACGCAGTTGTTTAAAAATGACACCAAATTTCTGAATTGTTGTAACGATAATGGCTTTGCGCTGGGTAATGTATTTTGAAAGTTGTTCCGATTTCTTAGCAAACGCAATTTGTTCACTCAAATGACTAAAACATTTCAACTCGTCACGCACATTTTTATCTAAATCTTTACGATCAGTCAGTACAAACACCATATCAACTAATTTTGTGTTGCTGCCAATTTGATACAAACTGTGCAAGCGTTCAGCAAGCCAACTGATTGTTAGCGTTTTGCCTGAACCTGCCGAATGATTCACCAAATACTTTTTACCAATATCGCCTTTGGTTTCAAAATGGGCTGAAATATCGTCGCTTAATTTATCGACTAAACGCGATTGATGATAACGCGGAAATAAGCTGTAACTTGGTCTTTTGTCTTGCTCTGGGACATACACCAAAAAGAAGCTGAGAGCTTTTAACAAATTATCTTTGGCTAAAACATCACGGTAAAAAAACTCAACAGGATATTCGCCGTCATTTTGGGATTCATTCACTAAACCTGCGTTGTACCAACGGAAAAAGGCTTTTTCTTTTGGATTCGTAGCAACTTTAATATCAGTGGTATCAACAGCCGCATATAAAAACGGTAATTGAAAAATCTTGTCGGTATGGTTACGGTTGTTAAATTGTGTCACTGCATCATGTACAGACTGACCACCTTTTTCATGCTTTAATTCGATTACAACAATTGGCAGACCATTTAGAAATAAAACAATATCAGGACGTTTTTCGTCCTTAATCACTAACTCAGTTTTAAATTGGAATCGGTTTTGTTGACAATGTAAATTAGCAACGCTCGCGCTAGAACGCGGTTTTGGATAAAACAATTTAAACTGCTCACCACGGACTTCTAAGCCATCACGCATGATTAACCACAACGGTTTAATCTGTAATTCACTTTTTAATGCTTTAAGAATTTCACTTAAACTATCAGAACCATAATTCACTGCTAAACGTGCCAGTGCGTCTTTTTGTGTTGCTTTGATGAAAGTAAAAAATAGCTCTTCTGCAATGTAGAATTCTTTGTCGCCAATTTCGTCAGATTCTAAACAAGTGTAACCATGTCGATTTTGTAAATAATCAGCAATGTGTTTTTGAAATTTTGCTTCAGGTCGGTTAAGTTCTGTCATTGGTTTTGAATTTTGCTAATGGTTGTTATTTTTTAATTTGATGTAACCGTTTAACGCTATTTAGTCAATGCTCACGTTGCAGTGATTTTGATGTTTTTGATTTAACGCTTCCTGTAAAATGCAAACACCCATAAAAACACAGTAACAAAAGGCACAAACATGAGCGTTACCACACAACAATATATTGATTTAATTGGTTCGGATACAGAAGCATTAAACAAATCTGTTGCCGCCTATCTTGTCGATTCAACAACGGTTTTATATTCAATACTACGTCACGCTTGGATTATTCACGCTGAATCCAAACAACTACTCAAAATTTTTCAACAAAACAAATTCGATGTAGAAATTGATTCAAATGATGAACACGTTAATTTTTTGGAAAAATGCCAACAAAAAATAAAACAAAATTATCATTCAATGGGACAGCAAAAATTCCAAAATCCAATCAGTTCTTTTTTTGTTTCGATAAGCCGTCATTTAATGAAAAAAACGTTTGATAATTACAGTTTAATTATCATCAATATCAAGGAACATGATGTTGATGTTGCCCCTAATTATTCAGCAGCGTTTGATTCTGTTGATGATTTAATGAAGGCGTTACATTCATGACCATCACAGGCGCAGGCGGTGTTGTTATTACTCAAATTGCCTTTTCTGAAAAATTCCAAAAACAATTTCAAAAATTACCGCCTGAAATACAAGAGCTAGTTCCTAAAAAATTAACCGATTTGAAAAAACAGCCTTTTCCTGCGGGATTGAAATTTGAAAAATTAAAAGGCTATCGCCGCCCCGACATTTACACCATTCACGTCACAGGAAATTATAAAATTTCGTTTGAAATTATCGGCAATTTGGCGCAATTACGTTGCGTTGGTAATCACGACACCATCGACCGAAGTCCTTAAACCCGCTTCTTTCCCGTCACACATTCATAAATCAACGATTTTTTGTAATCCAACAACACGCCTATTTGTTGCGTTAAATTCGCTTTCAATTGCGCTAATCGTTGCGTTTCGTCGTCGAGGTAATCAACGATTTTTTGTTGTTCTGATAACGATGGTTTTGGAATATAAACAGCTTTGATATTTGTTGCTGTAACAACTGGTTGAGCGGTTTTATTTGCAATCGAATTCAAACCAAAAGAATTGAGCAAATAAACAAAAAACCTTTTGTTATTTTCTGTATCAACAATCAACGCATTATCACTAACCCATGACTTTTCGCAGATGTAATGAACATTTCCGCAGTATGCGCCAACTCGACCGATAACAATAATGTCACCTTTCACATTAAAATTATCAGTTCGCCCCATGAAACCATTACCACCAACTACAGGATATTCCGCCTCATCATCTAACCGATTAGAAATAAAATCACCGTTTTTTATTGTGATTTCGTATCGTAATTTACTGACTTTCCACCCCCTCGGAATTTCCCCCAACCATTCCACACCCGAATCAACCAACTCGACAGAATCATCTAAACCTTTTGTGACAGCTTGATAAATAATTGACTGGCGCAACGCATCAAGCGTTTGTATTTGTTGTTTTTTGATGGCGATAATGGAATCTAATTTGCCGCAACGTTCGTATAAATACTGGGCGATGGCTTGTTGTTCTGGGATTGGTGGCAAATAAACAACGGTATATTTTAAAAAGTTTGTCGATACCCTTTTTTGTCCAGCAGCTCCAGTCATATTTACAGCAGCATAATTTCTAAAATTATCGCTGTAAGTGTAGTAATACAAAAAATTTCCACTCAGTCTAAAACTGCTTCGTAACACATGAAATTCAGTGCTACCAAAAGCATATCTTGTTGGTAAATTCGCAACGTAAGCACCTTTCCCGTTTTCCATACACGGCGTAATTTTGGCAAAAATAACATCACCATTTTCAAAAAAAGTTAGTCCGTTTGTGATGGTTTCGTATTCTTGCAAAACAGAAACATCAATTTCACCTTTAATAGTAACGTTTTCCATAGGGACAATTGTGCATAATTCATGCAATTCTGGGTTACGGGGTGCCAATACTAACGGGGAGAAAACGTACGCTAAGGAATTCCGATTTTTATAACT
>CAIRCR010000124.1 GCA_903877065.1 uncultured Pseudomonadota bacterium | reverse complement strand
TTAGCTATCGACCTGAATTCGATTAAATCCTCTTCTGCTTATTCCGAGCTTCGTTATTTCGGCATAGCAGGTTGAAGAAACTGTCCGAACTATTGATTTTGTGCCAGTCGGTGTTTTCACCTGTGAATGTTGGCACTTGATACGGTGGCACGGTTTCAGGCTTTTCTTCTGCATTTGCCGTCATTGCAACGACTAACAGCAACGCGGTTTTAATCTTGTTTTGAAGCACGTCAGCCCCCTTTCATAATTTCAAACATTCCAATCGCTGCGGCAATTTCTGGTGAACCTGCAAGCATTGCCAGTAACACAAAAAACCACGCTAAAACGTGTGTTGCGTCGTAAGCGACTTCGGAATTTAGGCGGATAATTTGCGGTTTTGTTTCTAAAAACGGTTTGCGAATGGACGGCGATAAACGGTTTTCGTCACTGCAAGCCATCACCACACGAAAAGCGCGATCAATACATTCCTTTGCGATGACGAGTTTCCGCCCTGTCAATTTGTGTGCATCATCGACAAACAACACGGCGCGGGTGGCGCGTAAATACTTCGGCAACAGTTCACAGCGTTTCCATGCGGGAATTTTCGCGTAAGGTTGCGAGGGGTTTTCTTTCTCCCACCACGCCGCAACGCCGTCATGGTCAAGCCATTTGCTCATCGGCGCACTGCCGCAAATAAACACCGCTGGCGGATACGTCCAGTTTTCGTGTGTTTCGCCTGCGTTTAGCATCGGCTTATTTGTTGCCACGTTGCCGCGTGTGTAGGCATACGGTTTGATTTGTGCCTCCCAAATTTCACGCGAATGGTTAAACAAGCGCGTAATGGCGCGGGTTTTTCCGCTGTGATGGTTGCCTGTGATAAGCAAATTGGTTTTCTTGCTGATAATTTGGTTTTCAATGACATTTCCCCCGTAATTTGCTTGTCTTCGCAGTTCAGGTTGTGAGCGGTTTTGTTTGTTCACAAAAATATATTTCATGCCAACTTTCTATTTTTCTTCTCGATGCTACGTTTTTTCTGTGCAAAAAAGCGCGGTTTTTACCCCGCGCCATTCCATGCGTCACGACCGCATGAAAATTGATTTAAACGGTGTCAGGCAATGGAATTTGACTTTCAAGCAATACCGCATCTAAACGGTGCGTAAATAACATAAAGGCGATTTCTAAATCAGTCGCTACGCCAATCGGGTCGCGGGTTAATCCGCTTTCAAGCGTGGCTTTTAAGAATCGGCTTGTAGTGTTTGCGTTGATAATTTTTTGAATTTCTGCGTCGATTTGTTCAACGGTTTGGTGTTTGTTTAGATCAGTCATTTTAAAAAATCCTCGAGTTTGTAAAAGTTTGTGATGCCGCCGTAAATGTTGGCGCGTGTTTCAACGGGTTTGATGCCATTTTTGAGAATCAAGCCGCGAATTTGATTGCGGCTTTTTCGCAGTGTTTTTGCTAGTTCACACACTCTCAACAATTGCATTCGCGCCACCTCGCAATAATTTTTTCATTTTCAAAATTTCAGCTTTTCGCACGTCTGGGTTCGGTTCAGGTCGTGGCAATTTCAAAATCGCTTCTTGTTCTTTGCAGCGTGCGTTAAACGCTTTTTGTTCAGCGGTTAAACCATCGTCGCAATAGCTCAAAAATTGCGGCAAGCGCGGCACATACGGACTGCCGCTACGTTTGCATTGCTCAATTCCTCTAGCTAATTC
>CAIRCR010000123.1 GCA_903877065.1 uncultured Pseudomonadota bacterium | reverse complement strand
CCAGGTCCACGCATTCCGATACCACCTTTTTGACGCTCCAAATGCGTCCAGCCACGAACTAAACGTGTTGATAAATGTTTTAATTGTGCGAGTTCAACTTGTAATTTACCTTCAAAAGACTGTGCTCGTTGCGCGAAAATATCCAAAATCAAGCCGTTTCTATCAACAACACGAACACCCAAAAAACGTTCTAAATTACGTTCTTGACTCGGCGACAGCGCGTGATTAAACAACACAACGTCCGCCTCAAACATTTCAACCGCAGACTTTAATTCATCGAGCTTGCCTGTGCCGATAAAATATTTTGGATCGGGGCGTTGTCGTCCACCAGTGACAACATAAACGGGATCGGTTCCTGCGGATTTTGCTAATTCTTTTAGTTCGGGTAAATGCGCGTCCCCATGGTGAAAAATCATGTGAACTAAAACAGCGCGTTCACCCGAGTCGGGACGTTCTGAAACCAAATCTTGCATGATTTATTCATCACTCTCATCAGTTTCAACGCTGCTTAAACGCACCATTTTACTCGGCACAATCGTCGAAATGGCGTGCTTGTAAACCATTTGGCTAACGGTATTTTTCAGCATAATAACGTATTGATCGAACGAATCTATTTTGCCTTGTAATTTAATTCCATTCACTAAAAAAATAGACACAGGTGTGTGTTCTTTTCTAAGTATATTTAAAAAGTTATCTTGTAAATTTTGACTTTTGGACATCCAATTTCTCCATTGTTATTTTTATTTTCGGTGCTTTAAATTTGTAAACCATCACAATTATACGGTATTTAATTTTCTGTGGTATGAGCTTGCATATAAAGTGTTGCAGCAATGACAGCAACTGGCGCAACAACGATATTTATAATTGGCAAAGACAGTCCCAGCATCACAAGCCCACCAAAACTTAACGCACTTAATCGCATTGTTTTTAATCGCTTTTTTTGCTGTGGAAATAAAATTCCGCGATTTTCTAACGGAAATGCAAAATACTCTAGCGCAACGCACCACGCACTAAACACTAACCAAAGCAAGGGCGCGATGACATTGACAACTGGAATTAAAAACAAAACTAGCAAAGGCAGTGTGTGTGTCAATGAATAATTCAGTCGTTTCAATTCAGCTTTCCAAACTTGAATTGAACTAGGTTCAAACGTCGATAATGGCGGTGCGTTAATCACAATCAACGTTTTTGCCGCCAATTTTGCATAAAATGGCGCGGCAATTAAATTTGCCAGCAAAGTAAACGTAAAAAAACCAATGACACAAAAACTGACAAAAAAAAGTGGATAAATCAGCCACGTTAGCCAATGCAACCAAAGTGGAATCAGTTGCGCGACTAAATGATTCAAATAAAAATAGCCCAAAACCAACGCCACGCTGTACAAAATAATGTTAATGAGCAACGGCATAACGACAAACGGACGTAAAGCAGGTGTAGTCAACAGTTTCAAACCTTTAAAAAAATAAATGGCGTTAATCACGATTGCAAACTCCGAATGCCATCTGCGTGTTCAGATGGATTTAAAACCACGCCTTTTTCAGTGACAATTGCGCTAATTAACGCGGCGGGCGTAACGTCAAAAACGGGATTCCATGCACTGACCAACGAATCGGGCGTGTCGTAACACGTGGGTAAAAGTTCGCGTGGTTCGCGGCATTCAATTTCGATGTTTTCACCATTTTCTAACATCCAATCAACCGTCGAAATCGGAGCAACAACCATGAATTTTACGCCGTGTTGTTTTGCCAATGTCGCTAGCGAATAAGTGCCAATTTTGTTTGCCGTGTCGCCGTTTGCTGCAATTCTATCCGCGCCAACAATGATCCAGTCAATCACGCCTGATTTCATTAACCAAGCCGCTGCAGAATCGGCAATTAACATTGAAGAAATTCCGTCTTGCGCCAATTCCCAAACAGTTAAACGTGCGCCTTGCAACCAAGGGCGAGTTTCACCAGCAAAAACGTTTAAATCCTGATTTTGAGCAACCGCGCTACGAATGACACCTAACGCTGTGCCGTAACCGCCCGTCGCCAAACTTCCTGTGTTGCAATGTGTCATTACGCCTTTTGTGCCAACCAATAATGCTGCACCTAAATCCCCCATTTTTTGATTTGCCGCTAAATCGTCAGCGTGAATGGTGAGCGCACAATCGGTGATGGCATCAACGACATTTTCATGCGTTTGCGCGAGAACTGCTTTCATTTTGTCCAATGCCCAAAATAAATTCACAGCTGTTGGACGCGATTGCGCGAGTGTTTCAATATCGACAGAAACCGCGTTACGCCAATTTTCAGATTGTGAATAATGTTGTTTAACTGATAAAGCCACGCCATACGCTGCCGCGATTCCAATTGCAGGCGCACCGCGCACACGCATAGATTTAATTGCTTGAGCAACACCTGCGGCATCGGTGTAAGTGTCGTAATGCGTTGTTTCGGGTAATTGTCGTTGATCTAAAACATTTAAACTGGTTCCTGTCCAAATCAGGGCTTGTGCGATTAAATTTGTCATATTTTTAAAATCCTCACGTTTTATTTTCGGTTATGTTCTTAGTGTACTCGAAAGTTTTACAAAATAGGCGTGATTATTGATTCACAAACTGAAAACGCATAAACGTTAATTCCGCGCTCCAAACAAAGCTGTGCCGATACGAACTAACGTTGAGCCTTGCGAAATTGCCGCGTCTAAATCGTCAGACATTCCAAACGAAAATGTGGTTAGTTTTTCATTTTTCAACGCCCTCACCGCTTCGACTAATTTTTTATAGGGTTCACATTGTGCCGTAAAATCAGTTTGTGGTGCGGGAATTGCCATCACACCGCGCAACGCTAAATTAGGTAATTCCGAAATCTGCAAAATCAAGTCGGGCAAGTCCGCCAATGTCACACCCGATTTGCTTGTTTGGTCACTGATGTTTACT
>CAIRCR010000122.1 GCA_903877065.1 uncultured Pseudomonadota bacterium | reverse complement strand
GAGGGTGAGTGGCGGCAATTTGGTCTGCTGTTCCATTGTCCTTGAGTTTGGCACATGTGGAGCCTTTGTGCGAGAGGTTCCAGCCGTGCGAGTTGCAGTAATGGTAGGAGTTGGGGTCGGGGTTAATGTCGCGCTCGTTGGGTCCGCAAGGAGTAGGTTGGTTAGAAGTGTTGGTCCAAGCGTGTAAGTTCGACGATGTTGATTTGTGCGACCTGGTTGAGCGCGTATCGGACGGAGTATGGGCAGTGTAAGCTGTATGATCAGCGAGTTCAGGGTTGCGGAGAGTACTTTGATTGAGACATGGCGGGACTAAGGGATCTGGATCGTTCGCGTTTGCGAGAGGAGTCACTTTGAGTTTGGTAGGCGGTGGACTTTGAAGTAGAGCTGGATCCGCTGTATTTGGAGTTGTCGTTAGGTTGACGTTTGCAACATGGCAATCGAAGCAGGCGCACGCGCTGGTTTAGTCGCGGTTGATGATGTGACGATTGATTATTACCGTAACCGTCCACTTTCGCCAAAAGGTGACGATTGGTTTATGGCAGAACGCGCTTGGCAACATTTACATTCAGATAAAGATGCTGTTTTCGACAAAGTGATTAACCTCGATGGGACAAAAATAAAACCGCAAGTGACGTGGGGAACATCACCTGAACTGGTTGTTTCTGTTGATTCCGTTGTGCCAAATCCTGCCGATGAAAGAGATACCGTCAAAGCACAAAGTATGCAACGTGCGTTGGATTATATGGGGTTGCAAGCGGGTCAAAAAATCACTGATATTCAAATCGATAAAGTCTTTATTGGTTCATGCACAAATTCACGCATTGAAGATTTACGCGCAGCGGCAATTGTCGTTGAAGGCAAAAAAGTCGCACAAAATGTGAAATTAGCGTTAATCGTTCCAGGTTCAGGTTTAGTTAAAGCGCAAGCGGAAAGCGAAGGATTAGACAAAATTTTTATTGATGCAGGTTTTGAATGGCGTGATGCGGGGTGTTCAATGTGTTTAGCGATGAATTCAGATCGTTTGGAAGAAGGCGAGCGTTGCGCGTCAACATCGAATCGTAATTTTGAAGGACGGCAAGGCTACGGCGGACGAACGCATTTAGTCAGTCCCGCAATGGCGGCAGCGGCGGGAATTGCAGGGCATTTTGTGGATGTCAGTTCATGGATGGGAGAATAAAAATGCGAGCTTTTACCTCTTTAACGTCAATCGTTGCGCCACTTGACCGCGCAAATGTCGATACTGACGCGATTATTCCAAAACAATTTTTAAAATCGATACGCCGTACAGGTTTTGGTGTGTATTTATTCGACGAATGGCGATATTTAGACCAAGGGCAACCTGATATGGATTGCACGAATCGCCCGATTAACAACGATTTCATACTCAACAAACCGCAATACAAAAGCGCACAAATTTTATTAACCCGCGAAAATTTCGGTTGTGGTTCATCACGCGAACACGCACCTTGGGCTTTAGAAGATTACGGATTTAGGGCGATTATCGCGCCGAGTTTTGCCGATATTTTTTATAACAACTGTTTCAAAAATGGCTTGTTGCCGATTGCGTTAGATGCTGAAATTGTTGATGGTTTATTCAAAGAATTAACCGATGATTACGCGCTGACGATTGATTTAGTCACTCAAGCGATTACCACGCCAAGCGGCAAAACGATTGCATTTTCAGTTGATGAGAATCGCAAATTCCGTTTGCTTAATGGTTTGGATGATATTGGTTTGAGCTTGCAACACGCAGATAAAATTCATGCTTACGAAACGCAACGCGCTAAACGTGCGCCTTGGTTGTTTCGGTAGTCTGCAATCCACCAAACATTAAATTTCAAGGATATTAAAAATGTTGGAAAAATTTTTAGACCCTTTATCAAATAAACAAAAGCGATACTTTAAAATGGTACTCGGTGATGATGGAAACAAAGAGCTGGAAGATAAAGTTAATTTGAAAAGAATGTTTATAAATCCAGAAACAGGAACTGTACAACCATTAAACTTATGGCATTCTCAAACAAATGAAACTTTTGATGAAACAAAATTATTGGAAGTCAAATTATCAAATGACAAGTGGGTAGTTGTTAGTTAATTTCCCCCAATCCTTTTACAAAACCAAGGTCTTAATACATGACAAAAAAAATTGCAGTTTTACCAGGTGACGGCATCGGCACAGAAATCGTTGCGGAGGCGTTAAAAGTTTTAGATTTTCTCAATGCCGATATGAATTTAGGTTTTGAGTTTGAACACGGTTTAATCGGTGGCGCGGCGTATGACGTTTACGGCACGCCATTTCCACAAGAAACCATTGATTTAGTTGTGCCAGCCGATGCGATTTTACTCGGCGCAGTCGGTGGTTATAAATGGGAATCTCTCGATATTTCGGTACGTCCCGAAAAAGGTTTGCTCGGTTTGCGTTCGACGTTAGGTTTATTTTCAAATCTACGTCCTGCCATTTTATACCCACAACTTGCTGATGCTTCGACCTTAAAACCTGAAATCGTTGCAGGTTTGGATTTGATGATTGTGCGTGAATTAACGGGTGGCATTTATTTTGGTCAACCACGTGGCATTCGAGTTTTGGAAAATGGTGAACGTCAAGGTTTTAACACTGCAACTTACACTGAATCTGAAATTCGTCGCATTGGACATTCCGCGTTCAAAATCGCCCAAAAACGTAACAAAAAATTATGCTCAGTTGATAAAGCCAACGTTTTGGAATGCACCGAATTTTGGCGCGAAATCATGATCGAATTAGGCAAAGAATATCCTGATGTTGCGCTTTCACATATGTACGTTGATAACGCGGCAATGCAATTAGTTCGTGCGCCAAAGCAATTCGACGTAATCGTGACCAGCAATTTATTCGGTGACGTGTTGTCAGATTGCGCGTCAATGCTTACGGGTTCAATCGGAATGTTACCGTCTGCATCGCTAAACGAAACAGGCAAAGGAATGTACGAACCCATTCACGGCTCTGCGCCTGATATTGCAGGTAAAAACATTGCTAATCCACTCGCCACAATTTTGTCAGTTGCCATGATGTTGCGTTACACATTCAGTAACGAGGACGCGGCAAAACGCATTGAAAAAGCGGTGAATGATGCGCTGGATTCAGGCGTTCGCACGGGTGATATTTATTCAGAAGGCATGAAAAAAGTGAGTTGTTCCGAAATGGGCGACGCAGTTGTGAATGCGTTGAAAAAAGGAAGTTAAAAATGAGTAAAAAATATAACGTCGCCGTCGTCGGTGCAACGGGCGCAGTCGGTGAAACGATGCTGGAAATTTTAGCGGAACGTAATTTCCCCGTTGGTGAAGTTTATGCACTTGCAAGCGCAAATTCGGCTGGCAAAAGAGTTGAATTTAATGGTGGCACTTTGGTTGTGCAAGATTTAGCGACCTTCGATTTTTCAAAAGCACAAATCGGTTTATTTTCACCAGGTGCGTCTGTTTCTGCAATTTACGCGCCGATCGCTGCTGCCGCAGGTTGCGTCGTGATTGATAACACCTCGCAATTTCGCTACGTCGATGACATTCCACTCGTCGTTCCTGAAGTGAATCCCGAAGCGATAGCCGATTATAAAAATCACGGTATTATTGCCAATCCAAATTGCTCAACGATTCAAATGTTAGTTGCCTTAAAACCGATTCATGATGCCGTTGGCATTACGCGCATTAACGTTGCAACATATCAAGCAGTTTCCGGTACGGGCAAAGAAGCCATTGAGGAATTAGGTCAGCAAACCGCTGGTATTTTTAATTCTAAAAAAGTTGAGCCGAGCGTTTATCCACACCAAATTGCGTTCAACGTATTGCCGCAAATTGACGTATTTATGGAAAATGGCTACACCAAAGAAGAAATGAAAATGGTGTGGGAAACCCAAAAAATCATGGGTGATAAAACCATTTTAGTGAATGCAACGGCGGTTCGTGTACCTGTTTTTTACGGGCATTCGGAAGCAATTCACATCGAAACGCGTGATAAAATTTCGGCTGAACAAGTTCGTCAATTGCTCGCAAAAGCAGACGGTGTGACGGTTGTCGATGAACGTAAAAATGGTGGTTACGCAACCGCTGTCACGCATTCTGCGGGTCACGATGAAACATTTGTAAGCCGTATTCGTGAAGATATTTCTCACCCACGCGGCATTGATTTGTGGGTCGTTAGCGATAACATTCGCAAAGGCGCGGCGTTAAACAGTATTCAAATTGCCGAAGTGTTGATTCGGCATTTCCTCTAATTTTGCCTTTTCTCAAATGCCGCTTTTAATTTTATTTTTATCGCTTTGGTTTGCGAGTTTTTCAACTAGCGTTTTCGCCACCGATATTACGGTTTCGCTTGATCGCAGTCCAGTGAGTGTCGATGAATCCTTTCAAATTCTGTTCACCGCTAACGAATCGCCCGATGCCGATCCAGATTTCAGTCCGCTTGAACACGATTTTACGATTCAAAATCAGAGCGAGAGCAGTCAATTTGAATTTACAAACGGCAAATCAAATCGAGTTATTCAATGGGTTGTCACGGTGATGGCAAATGATTCGGGCAATTTGATTATTCCTGTGATTAAGTTTGGTAGCGATGCAAGTTCTGCGTTAAAAATCGTCGTTTTACCCAGTTCTACGGCGAATAAAAACGCCGCGCACGATGACGATGATTTGTATTTGGAAGTCACAACAAATACTGAAAAACCGTTTATTCAATCGCAAGTTTTATACACGGTGAAACTTTATCGGCGTGTTGATTTAGCAAAAGCGAATTTAAGTGAACCCGAATTAAACGACGCAGTGATTGAAAAATTGGCAAATGATGCAAATTACACCACGCAAGTGAGCGGTGTAACTTACGTTGTCATTGAACGAAAATATGCCATTTTTCCGCAAAAAAGTGGCGTTTCAACAATTAAACCCCTTGTTTTAACTGCGGACGTTGTGACGCGTGGTAGGCAAAATAATTCGTTTTTTAATTCACAAACCACGCAACGCCGCATCGTTAAATCGAATCCAATAACGTTAAATGTTCAACCCATTCCTGCGACATTTACCGATTCACATTGGCTAACGGCTGAAAATTTAGAACTGACACAAACGTGGTCGGGTGATACGGCGCAAATGAAAGTCGGTGAACCGTTAACGCGCACAGTGAAATTAGTCGCTCACGGTTCAACTGTTGGGGAATTACCTGAGTTAAACAGCGTGAAAATAGACCCTCAACTCAAAGCCTATAACGATCAACCTATTTTGCACGAAGATAAAACGGTTGCAGGAATTATGGCAACGCGCGAAGAAAAAATAGCTTTAATTCCCGCAAAATCGGGTAATTACACGTTACCCGCAATTCAAGTTTCGTGGTTCAACACACAATCGCAAAAAATTGAAATCGCAACGTTGCCAGAAATGAATTTAACCGTAAAAACCGCTGAAAATGCAGCGCAAGTTCCCGTACAGACAGTTGTTGAGGAGCAAAAAACAATTCCATCGTCAAACGTAGAAATTGATAATGCCCTTCCTTTGAAAGTGAGCGGCGGTGATTTACTTTGGCAATCAATCGCCATTTTCTCAGCGATTGGCTGGTTGATGACGTTAGTTTTTTTGTTTTTAAAACATAAATCAGCGGTAAAAAAAGCCACCGAAGTTGTAGAAAGTCCAGCTGAAATATCATTGAAAGTTTGCGTAAAAAATTTGAAAAGTGCGTGCATGAATGATGATTCACAAGCTGCAAAAACGGCGTTACTCGATTGGGGAAAATTGCAATTTAACGAAATTAGTTTGGGTGCAATTGCCTTGCATTGTGAAGCGCGTTTGCGGGACGAAATTTTGCGGCTCAATACCACGATTTACAGTAAAACGGCTGAACCATGGCAGGGCAAAGAGTTGTTTAAAACATTCAGTGAAAACAACGCACGGGCAAAATTAACCACTCACGCAAAAATCGACGCGCTACAACCGCTTTATAAATTATGATTTTTTTACCGAAAAATTTCATTGAAACGGCTGAAGGCTTGCTTTTTGCCGTCGTGGCAGAAGGTTTAGAAGCGGGAAAAGTCCGTTGTTTTTTGCGTTATGTTCGCAACGAAAACGGACAATGGCACAAAATTCAAACCGCAGAAGCTAACGATTTACTTGCTAAAAATTATCCACATTATCACTTTTATTCGACCGAATTCGACGCAAAAATGCACGCGGTTTCCGTTGAAAAAATCACCAGGCACCATAATCCATACAAGCGGTTACAAGAATTATTCACACCGCGAAAACGTCGCGATTCCGTCGAAAAAGATTGTGTTGCCTTGTGCAAATTATTTGAAAAACAATATGTTGAAATCGATGAGTTGGGGGTGACGGGGTCAATTCTCGTCGGGTTACAAAAAGAATCGTCCGATATTGATTTGATTTGTGACAACATCACCGCGTTTCATCAGTGCCAATTGGCAGTTTTGCAGCTAATTGCAAAAGGAAAATTAGAGCCATTGACTTCACAAGATTGGCGCGAAAGTTATGATCGCCGCGATTGTGATTTGAGTTTTGACGAATATGTTTGGCATGAAGTTCGTAAAGGTCATAAAGCTCTAATCAACGGACGAAAATTTGATTTGAGTTTGGTTGAAATTGATAAGTGGGGGCGTGAAAAACCAGTCGTTATTTATCAAAAACTCGAAAAAATTACGATTCAAGCAGAAGTGATCGACGATACTCGCGCTTTTTTTTATCCCGCAGAATTTAAATTGGCTCACTCGACAATTAAAACGGTAGTTTGTTTTACGGCAACTTATATTGGACAAGCCATTGCGGGTGAAACCGTTGAAATTTCAGGGCAGATTGAACAAGACTTAAAAGGTAATCAGCGTCTTGTTGTTGGTTCAACTCGTGAAGCGCGTGGCGAGTATATTAAAGTTGTTCGTTGATTTGTATCGTTTAAATATATTCACCTGCTAAATCTTGCCGCATGAATGAGATGACATCAGAATCATCAGCGAAATTACCATAAGCCAGCGATAATTTCACATACGCCGCTTCCAATGACATATTCCAAATAATTTCTGCATTGCACAAACTCAGTTCATGTGTCGATTGATAAAAATTTGCTGATTTCATTATCGGTGTGAGAAAAAGGGTTATTTTTTGTTTTTCACAACGTTTTATGAATCCCAGCAACGAATGATTTTTACCCAAATCCATTGCCGTACAAGCCGTTCCAGAGTGATATAAATCATGCAAAACGGCATCTGCATTTGTAATATCAAAATTATCATAATTCAATGCGGGATATGGTTTTATAAGTAAAATCCGCTCTGAAAAATTTGCTTTGAGTGCAACATCTATTCTTTTTTTAGTCAAATCTAAGTTACCAACACTGAAAAAATCATTGCTCAATTGCGGCGAACAGGTCAAACGTGTAGCGTTATGTAAGGTCACACTTTTTTCAGCAGGATTTCGATACGGCACAAAACAACCTGTTAAATCGTCATTCAAAATTTTTTCAATCGCAAAGCTGAAATTGTCCAAGCCATTCGCATTGATATTGCTCAACGGTAAATGACTAGAAATTAGAAAAATAGGTATGTTTAGCGCGTGAAAATAAAAACTTAGTGCTGCTGCCGTATAAGCCAATGTATCTGTGCCATGAGTGATAATGATGCCGTCGTAATTTTGTGGATTTTCGTTTTCAATTGCAGAAATCAATCTCGTCCAAACACTCGGCGTAAGGTTTTCACTTAAAATTTGATACGGTTGTCGTGTCGTAAAATTCACATTTATTTGCGGATAACGCTGTTTAAATTGTGTCAATAACAAAAAAGACGTTTTGTCGTCGGTATCAATCGTGCCATTGTGAATGCTGGAACCGATTGTGCCGCCTGTAAATATAATTAAAATGTTTTTCATTTGTTCGGGATAAATGGTCAGTTTTTTTAGGTTAGACACCAATGATTTTTGGCGCGTTTGGTTTTAGATTTAACAAATAAGAAGTAATACGTTATCTGCTTGGATTTGTGACATTTTCCAGCAAGCTCGTTTTAATTCAAACGCTGAGTTAAAATTTACCGCAATTTCGTAGTTGTCGCGTTACAATTTTATCGGATTCGTAAATAAACACCCAAAAACCAACAATTTCAATCATCTTCATGAGTTACTAATGTTGCAATCATCAATTACAGCCCCAAATCTTTTTAGTTATCGCAAGTATTGGGCGCACCGTTTTGGTATCGCGCCACAATTGCCGATGAGTCGCGCCGAAATGGACGACCTGGGTTGGGACAGTTGCGACATTATTATTGTCAGCGGCGATGCTTATGTTGACCACCCCAGTTTTGGCATGGCGTTAATTGGGCGAATGCTCGAAGCGCAAGGTTTTCGTGTTGGCATGATTGCTCAACCCGATTGGAAAAATGCCAAAGACTTTCAACAATTGGGTCGTCCGAATTTATTTTTTGGCATTACCAGCGGCAACATGGATTCGATGGTCAATCATTACACCTCAGACAAAAAAATTCGATCAAACGATGCGTATACGCCAGACGGTGAAGCCGCTAAACGTCCAGATCGTGCGACTTCTGTTTATTCACATCGTTGCCGTGAAGCGTTCAAAGATGTGCCGATTATTATTGGTGGTATTGAAGCGAGTTTACGCCGCATCGCACATTATGATTATTGGTCGGACACGGTGAAAAAATCAGTTTTGCTCGATTCAAAAGCCGATTTACTTTTATTTGGTAACGCTGAACGTGCCATTGTTGAAGTCGCGCACCGTTTGGCGAAAGGCGAAAAAATTCAAGACATCAAATTTATGCGTGGCACAGCGCATTTTGTAAAAGAAATCCCCGCTGATTTTGCCGTTAAAGATTCCACCGATTTTGACAAAGTTGGCGCGATTGCCCCGCCCATCAATCCGTATCAAGAAGAACCACCGTGTGATAAATCTGAAAACGTAACTGTTGAAGATGAAATTAAAGTGGCACCGATGATTCAAAGCATTAAAACGTTGCGTGAAAAAACCGCGATTCGTTTGCCGTCGTATGAAACAGTGAAAAACGACTCGATTTTTTACGCCCACGCCTCGCGTGTCATGCACAGCGAAACCAATCCGTATAACGCCCGTCCGCTCATTCAAAAACACGGCGACCGCGAAGTTTGGATCAATCCGCCACCGTTGCCGTTATCAACACCTGAAATGGATGGCGTGTTTGATTTGCCGTATTCACGTTTGCCACACAAAATTTACGGTGGCGCAAAAATTCCCGCATTTGAAATGATTCAACATTCGGTCAATATCATGCGAGGCTGTTTTGGTGGTTGTAGTTTTTGCTCGATTACCGAACACGAAGGACGCATTATTCAAAGTCGCTCAGAAGATTCAATTATTCAAGAAATTGAAAATATCCGCGACACGTCACCCGCGTTTACAGGGCATATTTCAGATCTTGGAGGCCCTACGGCAAATATGTACCGTTTGGCTTGCAAAGATAAAGCCATCGAAACCGCGTGCCGTAAATTGTCGTGTGTACATCCTGGAATTTGCCCAAATTTAAACACCGACCATTCGTCGTTGATTAAACTTTATCGTCGCGCTCGTGGTTTGAAAGGCATTAAAAAAATCTTTATCGCATCAGGATTACGCTACGATTTAGCGGTTGAATCGCCCGAATATGTGAAAGAATTAGTGACGTATCACGTCGGGGGGTATTTGAAAATCGCGCCCGAACACACCGAGCAAAATGTTTTAACACGCATGATGAAACCTGGCATGGGAACGTATGACAAATTCAAAGAAATGTTTGATCGTTTCTCAAAAGAAGCGGGCAAAGAACAATATCTCATTCCGTATTTTATAGCCGCGCATCCCGCAACAACTGACGAAGATATGTTGCAGCTTGCATTGTGGTTGAAGCGTAATAACTTTCGTGCTGACCAAGTTCAAGCGTTTTTACCATCGCCAATGTCAATTGCCACAGCAATGTATCATTCAGGTAAAGACACATTGAAAAAAGTAAATCGTCAAGCCGCCGATATTACAATTCCAAAAAGTGTCAAACAGCGTCGTTTGCAAAAAGCATTTTTACGTTATCACGATCCAAAAAACTGGTCTTTATTGCGTGAAGCACTCAAAGCAATGGGACGCGCTGATTTAATTGGCAATGGCAAAGCACATTTAATTCCGACGTTTCAGCCAAAAGGGTTTGAAGCTGTTGAAAATGCACAACCGTTTAAAACGAAATACACAGGTTTTGATAAAACGAAACCGCATTCACAAAAGAAACGTCGTCCTCGCGTGTGAACTATTACGCAGCTCATTTACTTGATAAAAAATTATGAACATATCAGAAAAAATAACGCTTTTAATTGTTGATGATGTACCAAATAATTTGATATTACTCGGCTCTTTGCTCAAAGATGAATATGAAATAAAAGTTGCCAACAATGGTCAAAACGCGCTTGAAATTGCACAATCCAATCCACCGCCTGATTTGATTTTACTCGACGTTGTGATGCCCGATATAGATGGCTACGAAGTGTGTAGGCGTTTAAAAGAAAACGAAATAACAAAGCATATTCCTGTGATTTTTTTGACCGCTAAATTGGGCATAGATGACGAAGCAAAAGGTTTAGCATTGGGTGCGATTGATTATCTGGTTAAACCGATTGTTCCCCTCGTTGTAAAGTCTCGAATTCACGCACATCTTTCGACGAAAAAAATGAATGATGCTTTGTATTCAAAAGTGAGCCACACTCAAAAAATAGAAAGTATTGTGCAGCTCACAGCTGGCGTAGCACATGAATTTAATAACATTTTGGGGTGTATGCTCGGTTATAACGAGATGAATGAATGGATAAGCGAGGACATGACCGACGATAATTTAAAATCTGATCTCGCTAAGAACACCAAACAAATTGATATTGCAGGTAAACGAGCAGCGGCGTTAATTGAGAAAATGTTGATTTATTGCCGTCAGGATACAACAAAAGAAAACATAGTGATACGCCCCATTGCAGCGATTATTGATGATATTTTGGCGGAATTACGTCATAGACTGCCCAATCAAATCGAAATTAAAGTGCAATTAAATTCCAAAAAGGAAATTCAAATTGATGCGGGGGATTTACATCAAATTTTGACGAATTTAATTGAAAACTCGATAAGTGCAATGAAAGCATCTGGCGGCGTGATGACGATTTCATCAGAAATTGTGGAGGGCTTGAATCATCACTGCTCGGCTTGTGCGGCAACGATTAAAGGCGACTTTATCGAATTGAGCGTGTCAGACGAAGGACACGGAATCGAATCAAATGTGATTAAAAAAATTTTTGACCCCTTTTTTACGACAAAAGAAGTTGGGGAAGGCACGGGACTAGGTTTATCAACAGTGAGTGGCATGGTTCACAATTATTCTGGACACATTCTGGTTGATTCAAAACAAGGGCAGGGGGCGAAGTTCAAATTAGTGTTTCCAATTTTGATTGACGCTATCGATGATAAAAATTAGTTTTCGACTAAAAATTGGCACATTGCTTTTGTTTGCTGCACTGTTTGGCAAAGCAGAAGCTAACGAAACGATTCATATGCAATTGCGTTGGTACCATCAATTTCAATTTGCGGGTTATTACGCCGCGCTTGAAAAAGGTTATTACAGCGCGGCAGGTTTAGATGTTGTTTTGCATGAAGGTTCGCCCGAAAAAATACCTTTAGCAGAAGTTCTCAACGGCAACGCGCAATACGGTGAAGCAAACAGTGAATTGCTTTATAAACGTTTGCATGGTGCGCCGTTAGTGGCATTAGCCGCAATTTTTCAACATTCGCCGTCGGTGTTGTTGGCACGCAAAGAAATTTTGTCGCCGAGCGATTTAATTGGAAAAAAAGTGATGATGCTTAACGAATCTATGGATACTGATTTGTTAGCCATGCTTGGTAATGAAGGCGTAGATATAAAACGTGTTGGCATTTTACCAAGTAGTTTAGAACTTCAAGATTTAATTGATGGGCGTGTTGATGCGTTTAACGCTTATCTGACGAATGAAACCTATTTTTTGAAATGGCAAAAATTTCCGTTCACGATTATCAATCCGCGTAATTATGGTGTGGATTTTTACAGTGATATTTTATTTACCACCGAAGAAGAACTTTTACAGCACCCCGAACGTGTAAAAGCATTTCGACAAGCCACCATCGAAGGTTGGAAATACGCCCTCGAAAATCCAGACGAAATTATTGATTTACTGATTAACAAATATTACGTTGAAAAATCACGTCGCCATTTAAAGTATGAAGCCGATACAGTCAGTCCATTAGTTGTGCCAGATTTAATTGAAATTGGTCACATGAATCCGGCGCGTTGGAAAACGATGGCGGATACGTTTGTCAGCGCAGGCATGGTTGATAAAAATCAGGTCGATGAGCGGCTGCGTGATTTTATGTATGATCCTGATGTTACGCTCGATAAAGAAGTATTTCGGCATTATTTAGTTGCCGTTTTGCTGGTAAGTACGGCTACTATTTTTATTTTATTGATTTTGGCAATCGCTTACAAATCAATGCGGCGTGAAAATAGACAACGCCATAAAATTGCTAACGCGTTATTGCTACAAAGTAATGATTTAGCGTTACACAATCAGATTTTGAAAAAGGTAGGCAGTAAGAGCATTGATTTACACACCTTACACGCCTTGTTAACAGAATTGATTCACGGTATCGAAATACAACATCACGACATACTGTGTTCAATTTCATTATCAAACAATGAAACAGGCACCTTGCATCACGGCGCAGCACCTAGTTTGCCTGAATTTTATAACGAAGGAGTCGATGGTTTAAAAATCGCTGATGGCAATGGTTCTTGCGGTACAGCGGCGTTTTTGGGTGAACGTGTTATTGTCGAAGATGTTTTAAAACACCCTTATTGGAAAGATTTTTTTGAATTAGCAAAACTTGCCGAACTTCGTTCTTGTTGGTCACAACCCATTAAAAATAGCCAAAATGAAGTGTTAGGAACGTTTGCAATTTATCATCGTGAACCAACAATCCCAAGTCCAACAGAGCTTGTTTCAATTGAGCAATATGCCAATTTAGTGATGCTGATGATTGAGCGTTACCGCGACGACACCAAAATTCAACAACTGGCGTTTTATGATCCGCTGACGGGTTTGCCGAATCGACGTTTGATGTCTGAACGATTGCGTTATGGCATTGAACTTGGTCGTCGTGAAAATAAACGTATGGCGGTGTTGATGATGGATTTGGATAAATTCAAAGCGGTAAATGATAATTTTGGGCATTCTGCTGGTGATGAATTATTGCAAAAAGTGGCAAAGAGAATTCAAAGGCGGTTGCGTGATGTTGATACTGTGGCGCGTTTGGGTGGTGATGAATTTATGGTGCTACTTAAAGACATTGCTCACGTTGACGATGCCGCGCGAGTTGCAGAACTTCTAGTGAGTGATTTAAGCGAACCTTTTCAATTGACGCAATCCGATAACGTGCAAATTGGCGCAAGTATTGGGATTAGTTTATTTCCAGAACACGGCAACAATTCAGAAATACTCATCGACCACGCAGATACCGCGCTTTATCATGCAAAAGATGCGGGACGTGGTTGTTTTGCTTATTTTTCCGACGAACTCACGAAGGTGGTTCGTGAACGAATTGAATTAGAAACGCGCTTGCGTCGTGCCATCACGAATCAAGAATTACGTTTGTATTATCAGCCACAAGTTGACATTTTGACGGGAAAAATTATTGGTGCGGAAGCCTTAATTCGTTGGCTTGATCCTGAAAAGGGCTTGATTCCACCCAATGACTTTATTGCGTTAGCCGAAGAAACAGGCTTAATTGAGGTGATTGGCGAGTGGGTCGTTTACGAAGCGTGTCGGCAAGGTAAAATTTGGATTGATTTGGGAATTAGTGAATTAACGTTAGCTGTGAATGTGTCGCCCATACAATTTCGTCGTTGTAATTTGAATGAATTGATAATGAATGCGTTGAATGACACAGGTTTTCCAGCGGCGTTTTTGGAATTGGAATTAACCGAAAGTGGCTTGATGGAAAACCAAGAAAAAGTCGTCCATATTCTCACCCAATTGAGAGCGCAAGGCATTCGGCTTGCCATTGATGATTTTGGCACAGGTTATTCGTCGTTGGCGTATTTAAAACGTTTTCCATTGGACGTTTTGAAAATTGATAAAAGTTTTATTGATGATATTCCGCAACTTAAAGATGACATGGAAATTACCGCGACGATTATTGCAATGGGTAAAATTTTAGGATTTAAAGTTTTGGCAGAAGGTGTTGAAACGCCCGAACAACTGGCTTTTTTAAAAGAAAAAGGCTGTGATGTTTATCAAGGTTATATTAAAAGCAAACCGTTACCCGCCGAGGATTTCTTGAAATTGTTGCTGGCGGATTGATTAAAATTTTTTATTTGGAATTAAAAACATGACTATGGATTATAAAAAAACATTGAATTTACCAAGCACTGGCTTTGCCATGAAAGGAAATTTAGCACAACGCGAACCCGAACAATTGAAAAAATGGCAAGCCGCTGATTTGTACACGCAAATTCGTGAAGTTGCAAAAGACCGCCCAAAATTCGTGTTGCACGATGGTCCTCCGTATGCAAATGGTGAAATTCACATTGGTCATGCGGTAAATAAAGTTTTAAAAGATTTTATTTTGAAATCGAAAACATTAAGCGGTTTCGACGCGCCTTACGTTCCAGGCTGGGATTGCCACGGTTTGCCGATTGAATTACAAGTTGAAAAGAAAGTGGGCAAAGCGGGCGTGAAAGTGTCACCACAAATTTTCCGAAATGCGTGTCGTGAATACGCCGCCAAACAAGTCGAAATTCAAAAAGAAGCCTTTGTACGATTGGGCATTTTAGGAGATTGGAAAAATCCGTATTTAACAATGGATTTTGCCTTTGAAGCCGACATTGTGCGTGCGTTAGGCAAAATTGCGGCGAATGGTCACATTGTCAAAGGCGCAAAACCTGTGCATTGGTGTACGGATTGCGGTTCTGCGCTCGCTGAAGCTGAAGTTGAATATGAAGACAAACATTCACCCGCAATTGATGTTCGTTTTTCGGCCGTTGATACCGCCGATTTTTTATTGAATTTCAGCACTTCTGCGGGTCATGGCAAAGTTTCAGTGGTGATTTGGACAACAACGCCGTGGACATTGCCAGCAAATCAGGCAGTCGCGTTAAATCCAGATTTGGAATACGTTTTAATTCAATATCACGACGAGCGTTTAGTTTTAGCCAAAGATTTGCTCGAATCGGCAATTCAGCGTTATGGCAATTTGGAATACACGATTTTGGCAACTTGCGAGGGCAGGGCGTTAGAAAATCAGTTGTTGCAACACCCCTTTTATAACCGTCAAGTTCCCATTGTTTTAGGCGACCACGTTACGACTGATGCAGGAACAGGTGCAGTGCATACTGCACCCGCTCACGGTCAAGAAGATTATGTTGTTGGGCGTGTTTATGATTTGCCTGTTGATTGCCCTGTTGGTGGTGACGGCGTATTTTTGCCAAACGTTGAAATTTTCGCTGGCGAACACGTTTTCAAAGCTAATGCTCATGTTTTAGAAATTTTGCATTCACGCGGCGTGTTACTTCATCAACAAACGATTCTGCACAGTTACCCGCATTGCTGGCGACACCATACCCCGATTATTTTTCGCGCCACGCCGCAATGGTTTATTTCAATGAACCAAAATCAGTTGCGCGAACAAGCTCTAAACGAAGTGAAAAAAGTCGCGTGGTTGCCCGAATGGGGACAAGCTCGAATTGAAAGCATGATGGAAAATCGTCCTGATTGGTGCATTTCACGTCAACGCACTTGGGGCGTACCGATTGCCTTTTTTGTTCACAAAGAAACGGGTGAATTGCATCCAAAAACAGCAGAATTGATTGAACAAGTAGCACAACGTATTGAAAAATCAGGCATTGATACGTGGTTTGATGCAACTGCCGCTGAATTTTTAGGCGACGAAGCCAGCGATTACGACAAAATGACCGATACACTTGACGTTTGGTTTGATTCGGGCGTAACGCACGCGGCGGTTTTGAATCGTCATGAACAGCTCCATTTTCCCGCTGATTTATATTTGGAAGGTTCGGATCAGCATCGCGGTTGGTTTCAATCGTCGTTGTTGGCATCAACCGCGATGAATGGCGTTGCGCCGTATAAAATCGTTTTGACACATGGTTTTACCGTCGATGCGAAAGGCGAAAAAATGTCGAAATCAAAAGGAAACGTCATCCCGCCGCAATCAGTCATGAAAAGTTTGGGCGCAGACGTGTTGCGTTTGTGGATTGCGTCAACGGATTATCGTGGCGAAATGCGCGTTTCTGACGAAATTTTAGAACGTACTTCGGACGGTTATCGTCGATTGAGAAATACAGCGCGTTTCTTGTTGTCGAATTTAAACGATTTCAATCCTGCTGAAGATTTGATTTCAACTGAAAAACTTTTGCCGCTTGATCGCTGGGTTTTGGACAGTGCGTTTGCTTTGCAAGAAGAAGTCAAAGCTGGTTACGAAAGTTATCAATTTCAAACCATTTTCCAAAAAGTGCATCATTTTTGTGTAATTGATTTGGGAAGTTTTTATTTGGATATTATTAAAGACCGTCAATACACCGCGAAAACTGACGGATTGGCGCGACGTTCAGCGCAAACGGTGATGTTTCATGTTTTAGAAGCGTTAACACTTTGGCTTGCGCCAATTTTAAGTTATACCGCCGAAGAAATTTGGCAACATTTACCTGCAATTCATAAACGCCCCGAATCGGTATTTTTAACAACGTGGTACGAAGATTTAACGCCTTTAGATTCAAATACGGCGTTCAATCACGAATTTTGGCAAACGGTGATGACGGTTCGCGCTGAAGTCAGTCAAGCCCTTGAACACAGTCGCACGACGAAAGAAATTGGTTCGTCATTGGCGGCAAATGTGGAATTGGAATGTGATGAAAACACTTTTGCAACGCTTGATAAATTAGGCGACGAATTACGTTTTGTTTTCATTACGTCAGATGCAAAAATTTCAAAATTGGACACGACCGATTATCAAGTCAAAATCAAAGTAACCGCTTCAACACAGCAAAAATGTGTGCGTTGTTGGCATCAACGCGCTGACGTAGGTTCGCATTCTGAGCATCCCGAATTGTGTGGTCGTTGTGTTGAAAATATTGCTGGTGAAGGTGAAATACGTCTTTATGCCTAAGTTCCCAAAATTAAAATGGCTGTGGCTTGCTGTGTTCTCGTTAGTTTTAGATCAAGCCACTAAATTAGCGGTTGATAAATCGTTTCAGCTTTATGAGTCGATTGCAGTGATGCCTTTTTTCAATCTAACTTATGTTCACAACACGGGCGCGGCATTTAGTTTTTTGAGTGAAGCGGGCGGTTGGCAGCGTTGGTTTTTTGCGGCGTTAGCAATCATTATGAGTTTTATTATGACGCTTTGGATAACGCGTTTAAAAGAACATGAAACGCTACTTGCTGTCGCGTTATCGTTGATTTTAGGCGGGGCAATTGGAAATTTAATTGATCGCCT
>CAIRCR010000121.1 GCA_903877065.1 uncultured Pseudomonadota bacterium | reverse complement strand
GGATTCGAACCTTGGTATGCGGAGATCAAAACCCCGTGCCTTACCGCTTGGCGACGACCCAATTTTAGTTTTACTGCTCTTGAATATAGAGCTAAGCAAATAAAGGTGATTTATTACAACTTTTGGTGAGATAGGTTTGCCACTTGTCCTTAAGTGTAAGCTCTGCCTCAATAGCAAGATTTTCATAATCGAATAGTGCAAATATACATGCACCAGTTCCTGTCAACCTTGCTTCAGAAAAAACACTTAAATCACATAATGCTTTTTCAATTGCTTCATAACGCTTACAAACCACTTCGAGACAATCGTTTCTAACTTGCCCCACGTTGAAGTCCGTTATTGTTATCGATTTGCTATTTCGTGTCAAATTTTTTGCAGAAAAAATTTCTTTTGTATTTACATGGCAATCTGGCTTCAAAATCAAAACCCATTGTTCTATAAGATTTATTTGCTCTAATTTCTCTCCAACACCTTCCCCCCAAGCCGCGTGACCAAATACAAATACAGGCACATCAGCCCCCAACAAAAGCCCTAATTCCATCAATGTTTCACGTGACAATTTTAAATTCCATAACGAATTTAACACCACCAAAGTTGTTGCGGCATCTGAACTTCCACCACCTAACCCGCCACCCATAGGCAAATTTTTTTCTAATTGAATTCGAACTCCGCCATTAAAACCAACTTCTCTTTTCAGTAAATTCGCCGCTCGAACGATCAAATTATCCGCATTTTCAACGCCAGAAATTTCATTTTCCAACACAACATCGCTCGAATCATTTGGCAAAAATGTTAGCCAATCACACAATTCCACAAACTGAAACACTGTCTGCAACAAATGATAACCATCTTCACGTTGCCCAATAATTCGCAGCATTAAATTTAATTTTGCTGGTGCAGGGTATTTTTTCCCCCATTCAAAAATTTTAGTTTCGTTTGTCATCTAACGTCCATTTATCAATAAAAAGTTTTAATTTCACAGACTCATTCGTTACGGTCATATTGCGTGGCAAAACGTAATTTTCGACAGGTTGCATCGTTTTATACTGATTTCGCCAACCGTCTTGTTCAAAACCATTTTCAATTGTCGTCGCAGTTTGCGACTTTTTCGGTACACCAACAACCCAATAACATAGCGATTTTACGGGTACAAATAACCCGACTTGCTGATTGATAAATTCTTCTGGATTCATTGATGATTTAACATCACCCCCACCGCGATCAATTGTCACACCAGTCGAATTCAATTGAATCGTCACCGCGCCCTGCCCGAACGGTCCCGATAATTTAATTATATCTTCGTTTGGTAAATGCTCCCAATTGATACTGGCTTGAGCAATATCACTTTTGCTAACAATCGCAATTCGTCCGTCAAAAGCCCAACGCTGTAAATTGTACAATTCACTTTGTGCGTTAGTCGGCTGATACGCAATATCGGGAGTCGTCGCCATCATCGAACACGCTGGCAAAAATAAAACACCAGCTAATAACAGAATTTTTTTCAAACGTAACCTACTCTAAAAAGCGTTTTTTAAACGTTAACAAATCGGTATCTTCTGGCGCAATTTTTAACGCTTCCTCAAATAATTTTCGTGCATCTTCTTTTCTATCCATTGTCCAAAATACTTCACACAAATGCGCGGCAATTTCGCCACTATTTTGTTTTTCGTAAGCGGATTGTAGGTATTTAATCGCTTGCGGATAATTGCCTATTTTGAATTGTAACCAGCCAAAACTATCCATAATCGCGGATTCATTCGGTTGTAATTTAATGGCACGTTGTAAATACTTTTCAGCTTCACGATAACGCTTGGCATCGTTCAATAACGTATAACCCAATGCGTTCAACGCTTCGGCATCGTTTGGATATTTTGCCAAAATCTTTTTTAAATCTGTTTCTAACACGTCAAATTTACCCAAATGCTCGGCAATCAATGCACGCGTATAAAGCAAATCTTTTGCGTCAGGGAACTCAAACAGCGTCGTACTTAGCACACTAAACGCTTTTTCATACTGATTTTGTTGGTTATATAAACTCGCTTGCATCAACACGAGCCGTAATTTTTCTTGTGGATATTTTTTCATCAACCCATCTAAACGCACATCAACATCGTCATACTTATGATCTTTTGCCAGCAAGTTAATCGCTGAAATACCCGCATCGAACGAAAATGAATTGTCATTAACTTTATCAAACAATTCGATTGCCGCCGTTGAATTGTTGCGTTTTTCTTCAATTTTCCCCAAATAAAAAGTTGCTTGTGATGCCCATTCCACTTGATCTGCCAACGTTTTTAAAATCGTTTCAGCATTTACGTCACGATTTAATTGCAAATTGATTAACGCCAACGCAACATAGTTTTCGCCATCTTTTGGATTTTGCGTTATTAACGTTTGATAAAGTTCAGCTGCCGCCTCGTATTCAGTCGTTTTAATCAGCGTTTGTGCTAACAATTTTTTAAATGCGGGATTATTAGGATGTTTCAGAATTGAGGCATTCAACAACGTTTTCGCACGACTTAAATCATTCGCCATTACCGCCAATTGCGATTGAATCACTAATGGATGTTCCCAATTTGGTTGCAACGCCAATGTTTGCTCAATTTTCTTTTCAGCTTGGACATTATTTTTCATTTGCATCAACAACAATGACTGCACAAAATAAATCACTGGTTTACTGCTCGTTGTTTTTCCTGACAAGGCTTCAAGCGTGTCATAAACAAATTTTTCTTTACCTTCTTTTTGTAAAATACTGCTCAATTCTAGCAACGTGTTTTCAAAATTTTCGGGTTCAGCTGTCAATAACGCACTGAGTTCTTTTACAGCAATTTTTTTGTCTTTGCCACGCAGCGCATTCAATGCCGCAACTTTTCGGGCAGTCACATTTTTAGGTTCTTGGTTAACCCAGGCTGAAACTGCGTCAGTGGTTTTACGCGAATCTTTAATTTGCAACGCCAATTTTGCGGCTTGCTCTGCAAATTTTGGATCGTGAACCCGTTTTGTTAATTCCATGTATGCTTCATAAGCCAAACCGTATTGCTGACGTTGCGTGGCTAATTCAGCGGCAAGCAATAAATACATAATATCGGGATCAATGGCTGTTTTTATTTCAACTGGAGGCAGTTTAGATTTAACCTTCCCCGATTCTGTGGGTGCTTCAGGGGATGGAATAATTTCTGGAGCGGTTACTTCCGATGGCACAATTTTTTCTGATTCAATGGCACAACTGCCTAATAAGATAACGCTGATAAACGATAAAAATGGTAGCTTTAACACACTTGTTCCTAGTTGATGACGTAATGTAAATTTATTTATAGCGTAGCAGAAAAAACAGCCGAATTAGAGTGCTGATTTTTTACAGTTGGATAACGCCGTTATATTTTTTAGAATAGCTCGATAATAAAGCTAAAAGCCTAAACTAAAAAGCACGTCGTTATGTTATTTTATGACGATAACTTGTTCTTATTCACAAAAAATTCAAATGACATTTCTTGCTCTTGGTATCAATTACCAAACCGCACCAGTTGCTATTCGCGAGCGTTTGGCATTCCCAGCCGACATTTTGCCACACGCGTTACAAGATTTGCTGCTGTTGAGTGAAATTGGTGAAGCCGCCATTTTATCAACGTGTAATCGCACAGAGTTTTATTGTACGACACAATCCGATAATCAAAATTTGTTGATTGATTGGATTGCTAAAAGCAAAAAACTTGCCGTGCGTGATTTAACGCCTTATTTGTACTGCCACACTGATAACGCAACCATTCGCCATATTTTCCGTGTCGCGTGCGGTTTAGATTCAATGATTTTAGGTGAGCCGCAAATTTTGGGGCAAATGAAAACAGCCTATCAAACAGCTTGTGATGCTGGAACAATTGGCAAATTACTCGGCAAATTATTTCAACACACTTTCACGGCGGCAAAAAAAGTCCGAACCGATACAGCAATTGGCTCAAGTCCCGTTTCTGTCGCGTTTGCGGCGGTTCAATTGGCGCAACAAATTTTCGACAAACTCAGTGAACAAACCGCGTTGCTAATTGGTGCTGGTGAAACAATTGAGTTAACCGCAAGGCATTTAAGTCAACAAGGTATCGGACGAATTATTATTGCAAATCGGACGTTTGAAAAAGCCCACACGCTCGCGGCACAATTCAACGGTTACGCGATTACTTTGGCAGAAATTCCAAATCATTTAGCCGAAGCGGATATTGTGATTGCCTCGACGGGAAGTCAATTACCCATTTTAGGCAAAGGCAGTGTTGAAAGTGCGCTGAAAAAACGTAAACGCAAGCCCATGTTTATGGTTGATTTAGCCGTTCCTCGTGACATTGAAGGCGAAGTTGAGCAACTAGCAGATGTTTATTTGTACACAGTTGATGATTTACAGTACACGATTGAACAAAACATGAATTCACGTCGTCAAGCTGCCAAACAAGCTGAAGAAATTATTGACACACAAGTTGATTATTTTGTCGCGTGGTTACGCGCTCAAGGCGCACAATCCCTCATAAAAGATTACCGTTCTCAAGCTGAAGTATTCCGTGATGACGCGCTTCAAAAAGCCTTATTGTCGTTAAATAACGGTGTGAGTGCTGAAGTTGCTTTACAACGTTTAGCACACACGTTAACCAATAAATTGATTCACACACCAAGTACACAATTGCGCGTTGCTGCGGAAAATGAACGTCACGATTTGCTTGCCGCCGCATCAGAACTTTTTCAATTGAATCCATCTTAAATAATTGATTATAAAGCATTAAAATTAAGTCGGCTTCCGTAAAAAATACCGTTTTGAAATTTATATCTATTTTTTAGAAGCTATCATCGAAAAATAGGATTTTCTTTTTTAGTTAATATCTCTACGATGTATCGAATAGTTAGATTTCAAATTTCAAGAGGATTTTATGGATTTAAGTTTGTTGAGCGGTTATATCGTGTCGGGTTTGTTAGTTGGCGTTTTAGTTGGTTTAACAGGTGTTGGCGGCGGCTCGCTAATGACACCTTTACTCGTTTTCTTGTTTGGCTTCAAACCCGCGACAGCCGTTGGAACAGATTTACTTTTTGCAGCATTGACGAAAACGGGCGGCGTTTGGGTTCATCACACAAAACACAGTTCTGTCGATTGGCGAGTTGTGCGTTGGTTGTCGTTAGGCAGTTTGCCGCTTGCGGTGGCTACTTTGTATGTTTTAAATCATTTTGCCGCAATTGGAAAAGACACCACCAGCATGATTACATTAACACTTGGCGTTGCATTGTTATTGACCTCCGCATCGATTTTAGTTCGCAGTTTTTTGATTCGCCGTGATGCAAAAAATAATGTGGCTATCGTTATTGACGTTGACGAAGAAACTGAAAATGCCTTAGCTCAAAATGAAAAAATAGACGAAATCAAACGCGGACGTTTTAATCGGTGGCAAATTCCAGCAACAGTTTTAGTTGGCGCAATTTTAGGAATCCTTGTCACATTAACGTCCGTTGGTGCTGGCGCGTTAGGCACAATCGTTTTGCTGTTTTTATATCCCAAAATGCTCACAGTTAAAGTCGTCGGCACGGATTTAGCACACGCGATTCCATTAACCGCCGTCGCAGGTTTTGGACATTGGATGCTTGGCAACGTCGATTTTGTTTTGTTAGGCAGTTTGTTAATTGGCTCATTGCCTGGAATTTGGGTGGGCAGTCATTTGAGCGCGAAATTACCTGAACGGTTTTTACGCCCGATTTTGGCGGTTTTATTGCTGATTATCGGTCTTAAATTTGTGTTGAATTGATTTTTTACGGAGCGTTTTATGGCAACAATTACTTTTCAATCCGAACCCGTGCAAACGTGCGGCGAATTACCTGAAATTGGCTGTCACGCGCCCAATTTTTTTTTGGCAAATCGTGAATTGGAAAATATGACGCTGGAAAATTATGCAGGAAAACGAAAAATTTTAAACATCGTTCCCAGTTTAGATACGCCAACTTGTGCGGCTTCAGCGCGAAAATTTAACCAAAAAGCGACAAGTTTTGAAAATACAGTTATGTTGGTAATTTCAGCAGATTTGCCGTTTGCTCAATGTCGTTTTTGTGAAATTGAAGGCTTGCATGATGTGGTGGCGTTATCGACATTTCGTAGCACATTTTCGACAGATTACGGCGTACAAATTATCGATAGTCCGTTGAAAGGTTTGACAGCACGAGCCGTTGTTGTGATTGACGAAATGGATAAAATTATTTACACACAACTCGTGTCAGAGCTTGCAATCGAACCAGATTACGACGCTGTTTTTGCCGCGTTAAAATAAATATCTAGCAAGTTAACCCAAAAGGCACCGCTCGATTGCGACCTTGTTTTTTAGCGTTGTATAACGCCTCATCAGCACGACGCACTAAACTTTCAGCGGTTTCATTTTTGGTTGGCACATCTGCTGCAATACCCACGCTTAACGTTACTTTGCCAAATTCTGAGAGTGTGTGTGGCAATTCCAAATCACTCAATCCTTTACAAATATTTTCTGCCAACATCAATGCTGTTTTGCAGTTTGTCATCGGTAAAATAAACGCAAATTCCTCACCGCCATACCGTGCGACAACGTCACCTTCGCGTTTTGTTACGCTCGCTAAAACCGCCGCGACTTGGCGTAAACAATAATCACCTGCTTGATGTCCATAATGATCGTTGTATTTTTTAAACCAATCCACATCAATCATGGCAATGGCTAACGGATGATTTGAACGAACAGCTCTTTGCCATTCGTGCGCGAGTTGTGCGTTAAAAAAACGTCGATTTGCAATGCCTGTCAAATCATCGGTAATTGTGAGATGAGTCAGTTTGTCACGTATATTTTTTAATTCAATTTGATTTCGCACACGAATTTTTGCAATCGCTGGACTAAACGGCTTACTGATGTAATCTGCCGCGCCCATTTCCAAACCATAAATTTCTTCTTCGATATTGGAATTAGCGGTCACAAAAATAATTGGAATTGCCGATGTAAGCGGGTCTTTTTTCAATTTTTCACAGACTTCATAACCATTCATTTCAGGCATCACAACGTCAAGCAAAATTAAATCGGGATGCTCTTGTAAGGCAACTTCTAAGCCTTTTTTGCCGTTGGTCGCAAAAAAATGTTGTAATGCGTATCAAAAATACTGGCGAGTAAATGAATGGTGCTTGAATCGTCATCGACAATCAATAAACGTGGGCGTTTCACTGTGTTACCCCTCATTTTATTTCTCCATCTTCAAGTGTTCGTGAATGTGTGAAAGTGCAGACAATGCCTGCTGAAAATCTAACTCTTGTATCCATCGTGTTAGTTGTATCGTATCTTGATTAGGTTCAAGGTAACGTAAATGCGGTTTTATACGATTAAAAATTTCAACTGCATCGAAATGATTTGCTTCTAGTGCGATACGTAATTTGTCAAGCAACTCGCTTAATTCATCGGTATTTAAATTTGTAACCGTTTCGTTTTTTTCAGGTAACGCAGACAATGTATTTGCGGCGTTAAGTGCTGTCATTAGTATTTCGGTTAAATTTTGAAGTAATTTTTCAATGTTATCAAACTGCTTTTTCTGAATGGCAAATTCAAACGCCCCCGCTGCATTTTTCAATTCATTTGCAGCTAACGTTCCCGCAACACCTTTAAGAGAGTGCGCTAAATACGCGGCTTGCGTAAAGTCGTGTTCGTTAATTAAATGCGTTAATTTACTCGGTAAATCAGCATAACGACTGCGAAAATTTAGCAATAATTCATGTAAAAGCGTTGTGTTGTAATTGCTAAATACCAGCGCTTGAGGTAAATCAAAAGGTGGTAAAGATTCGGGTAATAAATGTGACGGTAAGTGAGTCACGGCACTTGGAATTTTTGCGGTGTTAACTTTAAGCCATCGATTCAGTGTTGTCACCAATTTATCGAGTTCAATTGGTTTAGTTAAATGATCATTCATGCCAGCTGCCAAACTTTTTTCCCTGTCACTTTGCATGGCGTGTGCGGTCATCGCCACAATAGGCAAATAGCTTGCTGTGTATTTTTCTCGAATGTGTTTTGTTGCCGTTAAACCATCCATAACGGGCATTTGAATATCCATTAAAATCAAATCGAATGGTTGCGTTAATGCCAAAGCGACCGCTTCTTGACCATCGTTTGCAACATCAACGTGTAAATCCATCATCGACAATAATTCCAACATGATTTGCTGATTTATGTCGTTATCTTCGACTAACAAAATGCGTTGCGTGTCGTAATGCAGGTTTGAACAATTGACGTTTTCAGTTTCAGAAATATCTACAAATTTACTGCTAGCAATCGTTAATGGTACGTTAAATGTGAATACGCTCCCCTCATCGATTTTACTGGTTACACCAATACTTCCCCCCATCAGCTGGATTAATTGTTTAGAAATAGTCAGCCCCAAACCCGTGCCACCATATTTGCGCGTTGTCGATGTATCGGCTTGCATAAACGGTTGAAATAGACGATCAACTTGATCTTCTGTCATGCCTATGCCCGTGTCGGTGATACTGAAGTACATCTCCACACTTTCGCCAACACTGTTTCTTGCATCAATTTTTATAGAAACAGTACCTTGTTCTGTAAATTTCAAAGCATTCCCGACCAAGTTAGTCAAAACTTGCACAAGACGGAGCGGATCGCCGACTAAGTGACGCGGTGTATCAGGTGAAATTTCACATGAAAGCTGTATATTTTTTTGTTCGGCTCTAATTTTGAGCATATCAAGCAAACGATCTACGACGTTATCAAGTGAAAATGCCGTGTGTTCAATAAGCAATTTTCCTGCTTCAATTTTCGAGAAGTCCAAAATTTCATCAATAATCCCCAGCAACATCTGTGCTGCGGCTGAAATACTGTCAAGATAATTCTCTTGTTTTTCCGTTAATTCAGTGCGTTGCGCTAAATACGTCATGCCGACAATGGCATTCATCGGTGTACGGATTTCATGACTCATATTCGCTAAAAAATCGGATTTAGCTTGGTTTGCGGCATCGGCGATTTCTAAGGCTTGTCTTAAATGGCTCGTTTGCTTATGAACAATATCTTCTAAATTGATCAAATGATGTGACAAGGTCTTTTCCGCTTCGTCACGCTTTTGCAGGCTCGAATTTAATTGCGCCAACAGTTCATTAAACGCATCAACTAAATTACCAATTTCGTCATTGGATTCTTTGATTGCTTGCACGTCATAACTTTTATGTTTGGTGACGTTTTGAATAAATTCAGCAATTTTTACAAGAGGACGAGAAACGACGTGTTGCAAATAAAACGAGAGCAACAATGTCATTAACAAGGCAACAAAAAATGCGATAAAAATAAACACGATGTAAGTGCGTAGTTTTTTATCAAGCGAGTAAAACCCCGCTCGCAGTACCAAATACCCAAGATGTTCGTTGTTTAAATAAATAGGTTGATTTATTTGCACAAAATCATCTGTTTTGAATAATTGGGGCAAAGAAACTAATTCATCATCGTTAAAAATAATTGCCTCACCGTGATAATTCTCGTCTTGATAAGAGCCTAATAATTGCTGATTTGTGTTGTATAAACCCGCGTACCAAATATCGGAATTGTATTTAAGTGATGCCAAGGTTTTGTTAGCTGTCTTTTCATCCATAAACGCCAAAGATGCCAAACTGTTTTCAGCGGTAATTTCAACTTGGGTGTGAAGATTGTTAATCAAATCCTGTTTAACAAATGTTGTTTCGTTATAAAACAAAATGAAAGTGAAGGTAAGCAAAGCAACACAGCTACTTAAAGCCGTGATTAAAATCAATTTGGTTTCAATTGAGCTATTTAAGCGCATCATAATGGCTCACCTTTTGATAACGACAATAATTGAGAGCTAATTTTTAAACCCACCCGCAACGCGGTATCGTTATTGATAAAAAAGTGAATTTTTTGATCTTCTTCAAATAAATAAATAATGCCGCCGAATTGGGAAAAGTTTTTTTGCGTGCCGATAGAAAGAATGGGTTTATCTTTGACCTTAGCTAATATGTCTGTTGAAACGGAATTTGGGAAAAAAATCAATTGGCAAGTATCAAGATTAGATTCGATGTTAGTTGAATTCAAATCAGTGACTGTATTTACAAGTTTTTTATCCAAATAGGCTTGTTTTAGCATTTCACTAAAATGTGCGTCGTTATAAACACAATAATTAAAGACAGACGGTTGCACAGCCCATTCGGTGAATTGGCTGAAATGGTATAGATAGGCGATTTTAATTTTATTTTCACGCTCGGCGGCATCAGCATCAGCGGCAGAGCAAAGTGGCGCGGCAAAAAATGAAATTACGGCGAATATCATTATTGACCAATTTAACGCCCTTAAAATTCGCACTATCGAAAGAGTGCAACAGGAAAAAATTGTCCGTAGCATCATTTTTAGTAAGAAAATCCAACCGTCAAATAAAATCTACGCGTTTCTTGTGGCAGACGTGGCAAACCACCGCTAAAATCGTCGTTCACACCGACCGTGTAGTATTTCGTATCAAGTAAATTATTAACACCTAAATCAACCGCCCATTCAGCGGATTTAAACGGTTGTGCGTAATGCAAATTTGTATCAAAAATCGTCGCGCCGTGTATCGATTTGCCTTTGTAAATCGTATTTGATTCATGCGTCCCCATTTCATCAAACCAACGCCCCGTAAAACGGAATGTAAATTTATCCAAACTGTACATCAAATTACTTTTAATCATGTGTTCTGGAACGTTTGTTACATTAACAATATGATTTAATTTTTCGGCATCTTGTTTCCCTTCGGTGAATGTGTAATTGATGTCGGCACTAAAACCATAATCAAACAGTTGCTGTTCTGAAACTTGAAAACCATACGTTTTTAACGCAGCCAAATTATCGTTGTAATTTGCTTTACCAGTGAATGAATTATCTACAATTCGCACAATGTTTTTACCGTCAGTATAAAAACCAGAAAGTTTAAATTGATTGTCTTTGAATGGATCTGCATTAAAACCCAGTTCAGCAGTCATCATTTCTTCGGGTTTTAAATGCGTGTTTGGACGGTGATAAATCAAATCCTCTGGCATATTCCACGTTTCGTAAATCAGATAAGGCGATGGCGCGATATAAGATGTTCCCCACGCGCCAAAAAAACGTAATTTTTGAAGTGCTTGCCACGAAAAACCCAAACGTGGATTAACAGTTGGCGCATAACGGGAATCGACATCTATTCGTACTGAGCCATTTAACGCTATCGTTTCGTTTAAGTCGTAATTCAACTGACTATAAACCGCATAATTTTCATAGCTCGATTTATATTTTGGTACTCGAGTATCGGCATATTGATTTTTAGGTATTGAATTCATAAAACTAAATTCAATACCACTTAACCAATTGATATTGCCACGAAGATACGCGACTGTTTCAGAAAAACGCATTGCTTCACCAAACCACGACACGGGAACAGATGATCCCCAAGCGCGATAACTCGAATCATCTGACAATTCCGTGCTTTCATAACTCAAACTCGATTTAGCTTGCCAAAATGGATTGATTTCTAAATTGTAGGTGGCATTTGCAACTTGATTCGTCAAATTCCAAAACGCTTTTCCTGAATAATCGTAAGAAATAGGCGCGGCTGGATTAAAAGAAAGGCTGTTATTGTTGATATTTTGTAAACGGTAATAACTGACCGTTAAATCTTGGTAATTAGCTTTGAAATGAACGTTGTTATTTTGCTCTGTTAAATCAATTTGCTTCTGATTGCCATAAATTACAGGGTAATTTTGTTTTAAATTTTCTTGTGCCGAATGGTGAAAACTTCCCGTGAGCGAAACATTTATGTCTTCATTTATTTTTTTTCCAGCAGCAACTTGCACTTCGCCCGTATCTTGCGTACCGCCAGTAGCTTTAATGTTTATGCCGTTAATATCTGCGCCGTTTTTAGTCACAAGGTTAATCGTGCCAAGCATGGCATCTGCGCCATAAATTGATGATGCACTGCCTAAACTGATTTCGACTTGTTTCACGTCAATGAGCGGCATACTGCTAAAAAATGACGTGGGTTCACCCGTTGGAGCCTTAATTTTTATGCCATCAACTAACACGGTAATTTTGTCATTTGCAAACACGCCACGAATATAAATTTCAGTCGTTGCTTTTTCGGTTGCCGATAAATTGGCAACGTGAATATCAGGAACATTTTTTAAAATATCTGTTAAAAAACGGTAGCCTTTTCGACTAATTTCATCTTGCGAAATCACATAAGCGGTCACAGGTGATTTATTAAGCGGCATCGGCATTTTTGTAATTGACGTGACATTCACATCCAATAATTGTTCGAGTGGCACGTCAGTAAATTCACTTTCAGCTTGTGCAATGCCCACAAAAATGAAAAAACAAAATAGTGATTTGATAATTTTCATAAATTTTTTGATGTCGCGATTTTTTCGCCAACTTTCACCGCTTTGCCAGCCAAAAAATCAGTATTCCAATCCATTTTGTCTTTTTCAAATAACACAATAATTGTCGAACCCATATTGAAACGTCCCATTTCGTCACCCATTTTTAATGTTGGCGCGTCGGTTTCATATTTCCACGTTCGCACCGTTTTAATCGTTGGCGGCGTAACCACGCCATGCCAAACAGTTTCAATGCTCGATACGAAAATTGCCCCCACCACAACAGATTTAGGTCCAAGCTCTCTTGCGCGCATTGCAGTAATAATCACACCGTCATCGCTGATACAGGTTTGTCTTCCGCGATCAACTGCTGTGACAAGAGC
>CAIRCR010000120.1 GCA_903877065.1 uncultured Pseudomonadota bacterium | reverse complement strand
TATTTAATAATAATAGTAATGGCTGGGAAATCTGTTGATATGTATTTTTTACTCATTAAATCATTACATTACATACCAATTAACGCATAGTAAAACGCAATAAAATCTTGTGGATAATTTGTTAACATTTTATACGTTTTACAAAAATAACGTTAGATGCAAATTTCACCCACAACTTATCTACAACATATCTGACTATTAAAACGTACTTATTAATCTCTAATCACTTGGACTAAAAAAGCGATGTCCCTGGCAATCGTTTGGTCGTTTTGACGGAGCTGCTCTACTTCATCACACGCGTGCATGACGGTTGTGTGGTGACGGCTACCAAACGCCTCACCGATTTCAGGAAAGCTATGATTAGTTAGTTCTCGTGTTAACGCCATGGCAATTTGTCTCGGACGCGCAAAATTACGGGTTCTTTTTTTGCTATACATTTCAGCCACTTTGATTTTGAAATAATCAGCGACAGTTTTTTGAATGTATTCAATGGTAATTTGTCTGCCACGCACAGCGATAAGATCTTTTAGGGCTTCTTTCGCTAATTGCACATCTATTTGATTCCCCGTGAATTTAGACATGGCCACAATACGGTTTAGTGCTCCTTCTAGCTCTCGAACGCTTGAGCGAATCTGTTTTGCCACAAAAAAAGCAACGTCCTCACTAAGTGTAATGTTAGCTTGCTCGGCCTTTTTAAGAAGAATAGCCACCCGCATCTCAAGCTCTGGCGGCTCAACTGCGACCGTCAAGCCCCAGCTAAACCTCGTACGCAATCGCTCATCCATATCCTCAATCTCTTTGGGATAGGTATCGCAGGTAATGATGATCTGTTTTTTAGCCTCAATCAGTGAATTGAACGCGTAAAAGAACTCTTCTTGTGTGCGCGTTTTCTTAGCAAAGAATTGAATATCGTCAATCAATAACATATCAAGCGAATGATAGAGGCGCTTAAACTCGTCAAATGATTTGTGCTCATAGGCTTTAACCACGTCAGAAACATATCGCTCAGCGTGAAGGTATTTAATCTTAGCCTCAGGCCGCAGCTCTTTTAGGTGATTACCTATTGCTTGAAGTAAGTGCGTTTTGCCAAGCCCTACCCCGCCATAAATGAAGAGTGGGTTGTAAGCGTTCCCTGGGTTTTCTGCAATTTGCATTGCCGCGGCGCGCGCAAGCTGGTTGGCCTTACCCGTGACTAGGTTACCAAAATTAAAGGCTGGGTTTAAACCAGAGTGTTCAGAGACTTTATACTTTTTGCTGTTGTCATCTTTTGGTGGACTTTTATCCGCCTTTTTGGGTTCGGTGGCGACTTCGGGCTTGGAGGCTGTTTTCTTAGGCTGGCCTGTCATCAGACTTTCAACACTTTTAATGTTGTCGTCCGAGTTATTTTCTAGCAGTATTACGTTAACCGAAATGGGCTGGCTAAGGTGTTCCGCTGCAAAGTCGATAACCCTGGATAAAAACTTATCTTTCACCCATTGCTGAACAAAACGGTTGGGCGCGAACAACGTCAAGGATTGATCATCAATCTTATAGTGTAATGGCTTTATCCATGTGTTAAATTGCTGCGCGGACAGTTCTTCTTCAAAACGTCCAAGGCAGGCGACCCAAAAATTTTCCATAACGTGCTAAAAACCCTATGGGCCCCATTTTTTTATTAACTTGTTGATTTCTCAATTTAATGTAAAATTTTAATTGAGTATTTTTCTTAAATACGTTCAAAGCATTTTAGCTTGTTTAATGAAACTTATCCACAGACAATATTGTTAAATTCACACCTGTTTTATAAGCTTTTATTTGTAAATATTGATTGACACCTTGTGCCATATTGCGGTTTAATGATGCCCTTTCGCATCAAATGCACTTAGAAGTCATTGGAGAAACATAATGAAACGCACCTATCAACCATCTAAAGTCCGTCGCGCACGCACACATGGTTTTTTAGTTCGCATGAAAACTCGTGGTGGTCGCGCAGTGATTGCTGCTCGTCGTGCTAAGGGCC
>CAIRCR010000119.1 GCA_903877065.1 uncultured Pseudomonadota bacterium | reverse complement strand
CATCTTGCGCAATATCTCGACCAACGATGAGTGCTGATAGTTGGCTAGGAACCCAATGACTCTGGATGGCATTTCCTGAATGGCTAATTCTCGCGCTAAGTTGCACATTTGCCACCGATGAAATCGTCATATTTGGCATCATCGCCATACTGTCATCAAGCGTTACTTCTAACGGCAAATCTTTCACCTGTTTTTTCACAACAGCCAATGGCATTTTTCCGCCTTGCGCAGGTTGTGCGTAAATGAAAACGAAATCCTCAAGGTCGGCTGTTGCTTTGAATTTGTCGTCCAGCGTCACAGACACTCGAATACTTTTGCCACCCGTTACAGCGTTCATTTCGGATTTAATTTGCGGCATCGTTTCGACTGTTTGTCCTAATGCTTCACGCGCTTGATCAATCAATTTTTGCACTTCTAAATAATCCGCTTCTTGAGGTTTGTAATGCGTTTGGAGTGTTTGCCAATAACCAATCGCTTCGTTAAATTTGCCATCTTCTGCATTTGCCAAACCGTACAACCACAAACCCATGTCATTATCTTTGTCGAGTTCCAGGGCTTTTTCGACTAATTCTGTGGGTTCGCCAAGTAAAGAGCCGCCTCGTTCCATCGCAATAACATCTGCCAATTGCAATAAATTTTCAGGTTCGTCGCCAACTATTGAGCGTGCTTTTCGTAAGGCTTCAACGGCTTCAGAATAACGTTTTAAGACTTTATAAGAGCGTGCCAACATAATCCAACCTTGTGGATCGCTCGGATTATCTTTCATTTTTTGAGCGAGTTTTTCAACCATGCCGTTAATATCTGCGGCAGTTGGTTTTGCGGGCATTCCATTTTTCGTTGTAACACCATCTAGGACAGGCATTTCACCTTGCATAACGCCATCAAACGCTCGCAAATCGCCTTTTATACTGTACACCGCCAGTGCTAATAACGGGACAGCAAGCCCCAATGGAATGGCAAGCCAACGACCAGAAATGTCAGCCTGTTTTGACTCGGTAGGAGAAGGCGACACTTGCGACAAATCTTGATGTAAATTGAGCATCAATTCATCTTTTAATGGTTCAAATTGGGCGAGTGTCAGCATACCATTTGCAAAATCCGTCTCAAACGCTTGCAATTTTTTTTGTGCCAATTGGATGTTAATCTCAGTGTCATTTTGTGGTGCAATTTGTGGTTTAAGCCACAATGGAATCAGTAAAAAACATAACGCGATAAGAATAAATAACGCGACAAAAATACTAAATTGAATCATTTTGAATTACTCTCTAAAAATAAAGTGTTTTGTGTGGCGTTGGTGCATAAATAAATACTTTTAAAATCATAATCTTGTGTTTATTAATCGCATCAAAATTGAGTGGAAATCGTTAATTTTTGCCAAAATCAGACGATTAACATATTGATTTTAAATAATTTTATTTATGCACCAACGCCCCAATGGGGTGCGTTCGCTTTCTACTATTTTTGGCAATTTTGGCTTTGGTGTGTTCATCGGTCGATTTTAACTCAAAATACCTGTAACTAATGAGAATTTACACATTTTTGTTCGAGGCAATTGTTTTTTCAATACTATTTTTTCGTTTTGATCGACCCCATGTAATTGAAACACTTGTTTTGCTAAATCTATCCCAATACGTTTAATATTCATTTCTGATTCCTCTTGCTAAATTTAACTGACAATTCACATCATATCAGTTTGGTACTTTGATACCGTATAGTCGAGAGGAGTTCATCCCATTGCCTGATGAAGTTTAATAAATTTCCTCGCCGTAAGCAGCGGGGTATTAAGTTGAGCCCCTTCGCGGACTAAATTAGTAATCTTACTCATGCGCCACAAGTGGCGGGGAATATACCCACCTGAAATTTAAATAGTCGGAATGCTTCATGCAACAAAAACTCGTTGAAAATATCAAAAGCTGGGGAATCGAACTTGGCTTTCAGCAGGTAGGGATTACGGATACAAATTTAACCGTAGCTGAAGAGCATTTGCAAATATGGTTAGAAAACCGTTTTCATGGTGAACTTGATTACATGGCGAGGCATGGTTTAAAACGTAGTCGCCCAGAACTACTGCATCCAAACACGAAAAGCATTATTTCTGTGCGAATGGATTATTTGCCCGAAAGCCATGAGAAAATGAAAAGAAATGTTACTTCAAAAACATCTGCTTACATTTCTCGTTACGCACTTGGACGTGATTATCACAAACTCATGCGCCAACGTTTACAAAAATTAGCTGACAAAATTCAAGCTGAAATTGGCAAATTTGGTTACAGAGCATTTGTAGACAGTGCGCCAGTTTTAGAAAAAGCGATTGCTGAAAAAGCAGGTTTAGGTTGGATTGGTAAACATTCAAATTTAATTAATCGTAAAGCAGGCTCATGGTTTTTTTTGGGTGAAATATACACTGATTTGGATTTGCCTAACGATAAACCAACAACTAAGCATTGTGGCGAATGTGTTGCGTGCTTAACGGTTTGCCCAACTCAGGCAATTGTCGCACCTTATCAGGTTGATGCAAGGCGTTGTGTTTCGTATTTAACGATTGAATTACACGGTGCAATTCCCGAAGATTTACGTCCACTGATTGGAAATCGAATTTACGGTTGTGATGATTGTCAATTGATTTGCCCCTGGAATCGATTTTCAAATTTGACCAACGAGCCAGATTTTCACCCGCGCCATCGTTTGAACACATTGGAATTATTAGACGTTTTTGCGTGGACAGAAACGGATTTTTTGACAAAAACCGAAGGTTCTGCGATTCGCAGAATTGGTTATGAACGTTGGTTGCGAAACATTGCGGTTGCGTTGGGGAACGCGCCTAAAAATGAAACCATTTTGAGCGCGTTGAATGCTCGTTTGACTATTGATTCTGAGTTAGTTCGAGAACATATTCATTGGGCAATTACGAGTAATCCGCCCCACTAAAAAACGGAATTTTTAAGCGGCAAAGCCTTTTAAGGTTTTAGTTGAATCGCGTGTTATTTCAAAACACGCAATGATGGTTTGGCTTTTTTCGTGGGTTCGGGCGGCGGTGGAGGTGGCTCCTCATTTTGAGAATCGTCTTCATCAAATACCATGCCTTGACCATTTTCTTTAGCGTAAATGGCAAGTACCGCCGAAACAGGCGCACAAATATAAGTCGATTTGCCACTAAAGCGGGTATTAAACTCAATAGCATCATCACCTAACGATAGCGCATCAATTGCAGCGGGACGAATGTTTAAGATCATTCGTCCGTCTTGCACAAACTGCATTGGCAAAACTGCATTATGATGATTTGCATTGACAAGTAAATGCGGCGTGAGGTCATTGTCCAAAATCCACTCGTAAATTGCGCGAATTAAATACGGTTTTAACGAAGTCATTTTGGTAAATCCGCCATGTCTTTTTCAGCTTCACTCAAACTGCGTCTAAATGCAGGGCGATTAAACATTCGTTGAGCATAATTGTTAATCACATCATCATTTGCAACGGTAAGATCAATGCCAACACTTGGCATTCTCCACAATAACGGTGCAACGACACAATCAATTAACGAAAATTCATCACTCATAAAATACGGACGAGCCGCAAAAATAGATGCCGAATTTAGCAAACTTTCACGTAGTTGTTTTTTTGCTTTAGCAGATTTTTTCTCACCAGTGTGAAGTACATCATCAAGCAATAAATACCATTCTTGATCAATGCGTTTAATCAGCATTCTTGCGCCCGCACGAGAAACGGGATCCATTTGATGTAATGGCGGATGTGGAAAACGCTCATCTAAATATTCCATAATGATACGCGAATCATAAAGCACTAAATCACGCTCAATTAACGTCGGAGACGTGCCACCTGGATTATCTTCTAATAACTCTTGTGGAGGATTTTCAGGATCATAAAATTCAATTTCGGCAGCAATGCCTTTTTCTTGCAATACAAAACGAGTGCAATGACTCATAACACAAGTCGTAGAAGAATAGAGGGTCATAACGGATTTACGCACAGCTATATTTGTCACAAATAACACCTAAATTTGAAGGAAAAATCATGGAAACGTGCCACATTATACACAATTGCATTGCTTTAGTGGCAGTAACGAAAAACATCCTTGTTTTTCAATTTAGTAGAGATCAATGAACATCTTTCCAGTATTCTTTTTTCAAAAAATACGAAATGACTAAAAACATTAGTAAGTAAAAAATCACATACTTACCCATTTCTTGACGCTCTAACTGAACGGGTTCGCCAACATAAACCAAAAAATTTACCAAGTCATTCACAGTTCGATCAAATTCTTCAGGTGATTGTGTCCCAGCACTTGAGCTAATCAACTTTTCAAGCACACGTTTTTCACCGTTGACTTCAAAAATAGGTTGTTGCTCACCTTGTAATTGCCACAACGGATTCGGCATTCCCACATCTTCAAAAATAGCGTTATTCACGCCAAACGGACGATTTTTATCAACGTAAAAACCCTTCAAATAGCTATAAAGCCAATCCGCGCCGCGGGAGCGTGCAATCAATGATAAATCTGGTGGTTGCGTGCCGAACCATTTTTCAGCGTCGTGCTTATTCATTGCGGAATGTAATTGCTCATAAATTCCCGCACCTTCAGGCGCAATGTCTTTTAAAACGTGCTTTTCATCCAAGCCCAAATCTTTGGCAATTCTCAAATAGCGAATTTGTTTTGCGCTGTGACAACCCAGGCAATAAGTCACAAAATGTTTCGCGCCACGTTGCAGAGAAACTTTATCCCCCAAATCAATATCGGCTTCTTGTAAATCTACGCCGCCTGATGCAAATACATTAACGGACAGCAATAATAAAAATAGTGAAAGTAATTTTTTCATATCAATCTAAGCTCTCTTTCAAATTTTTTGCCGTGCGAACTAAAACGTTTTTCGCGCCCGTTGGATTAAAGCGAGTTTTCGATACGGTTTCACCATCCTCTGTTGTGACAGATTGCGTTTCAATGACTTCGTTAAACACGGCAATCATTTCTGGAATGCGCTCTTCCAACGTGGGTTGCATCGTAAGGTGATTTGGCACAGGTTTGAGTTTTTCCCAGCGTGTGTAAATGGGCATCAACAAAAAGAAACCGAAATAAATCGCCGTAAAAATTCGCGCCATAATCGTCGCTAACGGTGTAACGGGTTGCGTGCCTAAATAACCGAGCGCAATAAAACTAATCACAAACAACATCAACGCTTTTTTATAAATTCCGCCACGATAACGAATTGATTTCACTTTGCCACGATCAAGCCACGGCAATAAAAACAACACCACAATCGAGCCACCCATGCCAATCACACCCGCAAATTTGTCAGGAATCGCCCGCAAAATGGAATAAAAAGGTGTGAAATACCAAACTGGTGCAATGTGTTCAGGCGTTTTCATGGGGTCAGCGGGAATAAAATTGGCGTGTTCTAAAAAGTAGCCGCCCATTTCTGGCATATAAAAAATGACGGTTGCAAAAAACAGCAAAAATACTGCCACGCCAACCACGTCTTTTACGGTGTAATACGGATGGAACGGAATACCATCAACAGGATGTCCCCACGGATCTTTTGATTTTTTAATGTCAACGCCGTCTGGATTATTTGAACCCACTTCGTGCAGTGCAACAATGTGCATGAATACAAGCAACACTAAAACCAAAGGCACTGCGATAACGTGGAAGGCAAAAAAGCGGTTCAACGTTGCGTCAGAAATAACGTAATCACCACGAATCCAAAGTGACAAATCATCACCAATAACAGGAATTGCGCTAAATAACGAGATAATAACTTGTGCGCCCCAATAAGACATTTGCCCCCAAGGTAACAAATAACCCATGAAGGCTTCTGCCATTAGCGCGACAAATAACAACATTCCGAAAATCCAAATCAGTTCGCGTGGTTGTTTGAATGAACCGTAAAGCAAACCACGAAACATATGTAAATAAATCACAATAAAAAATGCGGACGCGCCAGTTGAGTGCATATATCGCACCAGCCAGCCCCAACTCACGTCACGCATAATGTATTCAACCGAATCAAAAGCCAATTTTGCATCTGGCTTATAATTCATCGTGAGCAAAATGCCAGTAACAAATTGATTCACCAAAACAAGTAACGCGAGTGAACCAAAAAAATACCAAAAGTTAAAATTTTTCGGCGCGTAATAATGCGCCATGTGTTCATTCCAAACTTGTGCCAGCGGGAAACGTTCTAAAATCCAATTGCCGCACATTCTTAAACGAGTCGGTTTCAAGTTCACGCGATTTTCTCCTCAGCCGCTTCGCCGATGATAATCTGCGTGTCGGTGACATAACGATAAGGTGGAACTTCCAAATTAGTTGGCGCGGGGACACCTTTATAAACACGTCCCGCTAGATCAAACCATGAACCGTGACACGGACAAAAAAAACCGCCTTGCCACTCTACACCTAAATCATGCGGTGCAACTTCGGGTCTAAAAGTCGGCGAGCAGCCTAAATGGGTACACAATCCGACCGCGACAAAAATTTCTGGCTTCATTGAACGTACGGGATTTTTACTCGAATCGGGTTGACTAGATTGATTTGATTGCGGATCGCTCAATTTGTTATCTAACGTTGTCAAAGTTGCCAAAACTTCGGGGGAACGTTGTAACACCCAAACGGGTTTGCCACGCCATGCCACACGAATCAATTGCCCTGGCTCTATTTTACTGATGTCTACTTCAACGGGTGCGCCTGCTGCCATAGCTTTTACGCTCGGTTGCATTTGCGATAAAAAAGGAATGGCTAAATAGCCAGTACCAACCGCTCCCACGACAGTTAATGCTGTTGTGAGAAACTGCCGTTTTGACTTATCAACGGTTTCGTCAATCATAAAAAATCTCCTGTTTGATATTGCATTTTCTTATTTTTATTCCGTGTGTCAGGCTTTGGGTGATGATTCACCAATTTGATAAAAATTTCAGGTTTGAGTTGATGCTTGTTTTCAAAACGTGAATTCATTTTTGGTGTTTTAATGTTCGCAGTGAAATTTAATAATGAGTAAATGTACACATACGAAATCAGGATAGATTCTAACTCAGCAGTTGAATTAAAACGAGTTTGTTTAAGAATGTTAGCTAATTCGTGCTTTAAACGTTAAAGAGCATTGTTAAGTGGTGAATTTGGTGTAAAACAACCGTATTGGTTTTTTTACACCGTTTCAAATACCTACCAATATTGTTTGTTATTAAAAAATTACATTTTATTCAAAGCCTTAAAAAATTTTTTGTATGGCACGTTAATCGCAATAGTTAAATTATAAATCCACATAGTTAAAACACCCACCGCTGATTTTATTGGAAGCCTTGCAGGCATTGATGGATAAGTAAAAATGAAAAAAAATGAAATCATCTTAGGTCTTTTATTAGTTGCTCAATCAACCGTGACTTTTGCGGATAAAACCACGGACATTTCTGGAATTTGGAGTTCTGCCACAGTGCAAGGTGATTTCAAATTTTTATCGTCCCATTTAGACAAATTACAGTGGCAAATGGCGAATCAAAATGGTATTCGTGACGATTCTTCGGCAGGACAGCGACTAAATGAATCCGTTTTATTAGGACAATTAAATTATCAATTAAACGATAATGTTTCGCTCGGATTAGGCTATGTGCATGATTTGATTTATCCATTAAATAAACGTTCTTATCAAGAAAACCGCCCCTATCAAGATATTGTGTGGAATCAAGCCGTCGCAAATTTTAATTTGACGTTGCGTACTCGATTTGAAGAACGAATGAACCAAACATCAGGCGATACGGGTTATCGTGCTAAACAATTAACACAAATTAGCCATGATTTACCTTTTTTGGACGGATTAAGTGGCTATTTGAGCGATGAGGTTTATTTTTATTTGAATCAAACCAATTTTGGAAAAAAAGGGTTTTCTGAAAATCGATTTTCAGCAGGATTAAGTTATCAATTTACCTCGCAAATCGGGTTAGACTTAGGCTATTTGGAGCAATATATCGACAATAAAACGGGGAATAATTTGCTGATAAATAATTTACAAACTAATTTACGTTATAGATTTTAGGTGGCGATAATGAGAAACAACAACGAACTTTCACACCATATTTTGCCGAACTCCGCGACGATGGTCGGTATTTGCATTATGGTTATTAGCATTATTAAAGGGATGCCGCCAGACACGGTAGATTATTTTATCGACAAAGCACTGGCGATTGATTGCGTGTTTTTTATGGCGAGTACATTGCTTTCATTTTTATCAATTCGATTAGAAAAATATAGGGTAGGTTTAGATCGTTGGGCAGAAATTATTTTTATTTTTGGTTTGGCTTAGACTTAAT
>CAIRCR010000118.1 GCA_903877065.1 uncultured Pseudomonadota bacterium | reverse complement strand
GTGAGCATTATTTAATTGGGATGATTAAAGTCAATTTTCTTAAACGTCTTGAGAGTTCAGTTGTTTCATTTGCTGATACGATGAAACGAACTGTTATAAAAATTGACAGTTTAATTGAAAAAATACAACGATTTGAAGATCTTGAAGATATTTTTGAATTTGATGACGAAGATGATGATGAGATTAATGATGCTTTTTCTGTCGGCAAAACAATTAAGTACCAATTAGAGCACTTGGATCGAAAAAAATGGTTGCTTGATTTAGAAAGCGATAAAGCACAACTCACAAAATTACGTGATATGGCGCAGCTAGTTTCTCCTCAGCGTGATGGAAAATTAGCAGAACTACATCAACTCATTACCCAAAAAATCAATACCCCCACTATTGACAAACAAAATAATAAAATTAGAAAAGTCATTGTTTTTACAGCTTTTTCCGACACAGCGCATTATTTGTATGGGGCATTAAAGGGAAATCTAGGTGTACACTGTGGTTTAGTAACGGGTTCACATTCTGATTCAACGCTAGGTATCAAGAATTTTGACGATGTTTTAATCAATTTTTCACCGATTTCTAAGAACCGTAAAGATTTTAAAAATACGATTACAGAAGAAATAGAGGTGTTGATTGCTACGGATTGTATTTCAGAGGGGCAAAATTTACAGGACTGTGATTGGGTCATTAACTACGATATTCATTGGAATCCTGTACGCTTAATTCAACGTTTTGGTCGTGTCGATCGAATTAATAGCCAAAACAAAGAAGTGTCGATGATTAATTTTTGGGCAACGGCAGAACTGGATCAGTATTTGAATTTAAAGAATCGTGTGGAAGCACGAATGGCGCTCGTGGATATTTCAGCTACTGCTTCAGATAACTTATTAACTGATGACGATGCAAATGCTGTTTCTTGGGCACAACAAGATATTAAAGATGAATTGACCTATCGTGATGAACAGCTAAAACGTATGAAAAACGAAGTATTGGATCTTGAAGATCTCAATGAAGGTACGACCTTAGCTGACTTTAATTTCGATGATTTTCGTGCGGATCTTGGCGGATTTTTAGATAAACAACGAGATACATTGGCTAATGCCCCTCTTGGTTTGTACGGTATCGTACCAGCACAACCTGATTTTTTAGTTGATAATGGAGTTATTTTTTGTTTCAAACAAAATGTATATCAGCAAGATACTACGCAACAAGTGAATCCCTTGACCCCGTTTTTTTTGGTGTACATCCAAGATGATGGAAAAATGAAATACAATTTTGCTGAAGCTAAACACACATTGGAAATTTTCAAAGCCATTTGCATTGGTAAAAACCAGCCTTATGAGGCGTTATGTCAATTATTTGATGACAAAACCCAAGATGGTCGCGATATGACGCATTATTACGCATTGGTTGAGAAATCAGTCAAAGCCATTGGTGAAGCGTTTCAACAAAAAGAAATTGTAAAAATGGCAGCTAGTCGAGGTGCAAAAATTTCAGATTTATCGCAACAGATAACTAACCCAACAGATTTCACCTTAATCACATGGCTTGTCATTAGTTAAACACTCAAAGGGATTTTAGAACATGACCGATAAAAATATAATTTCATCTTGTATCAATCAATTTTCCCATGGAGATTTAAGGGCTAATTCACTCGCTTTGTTTAGTGCATTAGGATATCAAAGTACGTTAACGTTCAGTTCCCAAACATCAATTGACAACGTTTTTCAGTTTGATAG
>CAIRCR010000117.1 GCA_903877065.1 uncultured Pseudomonadota bacterium | reverse complement strand
TTGCCCATTTCAAGTAAGAATATTTGCAAATGGTCAATGATTGCTAGCTCTAAATCCAATTCGCTGTATTCAGGATTTTCAGATAACCCAAAAATCTCCAGCATATACGGGTCACGAAAAACATCTTTTGGTGTTAATCCTGAACCTTTCGCGTGTTTTTCAAGTACCGCTGATTTATCACTGCTCAAACCTGTACGCTCAAAAAGCATACTGTTCATAGCACGTTGTAATTCTCGAACCGCCCAATTATTTTGAATCGCTTGATTGGCGTAAAAATCTCGTTTGATTGCGCTATCGGCTTTCAAGAGTTCAATAACGTGTGAAAAACTCAAACGATTTATCATCAAAAAAATATCTACAGTCGAGGATTCAGGCGTTATTTGCTTATGCTCAGAAGGGGCGGCTTCAAGGAAATTTAAAACAGGCGCATCTTTCAATTTGAATTGGTCGGACAGCGTCTGACCAATTTGTGGATAAGTGATATAGAACTGGCGAAACAGTTTTAAATTCGTAATGCCTAAGCCTTTGATGCCACGTTGTTTCAAGGAATCTGAAAGTTTTGATAACGTTTTACTGCCATATTCTGCGCGGTCTCGTCCGTGTTGCTCGTACTCAAGCAAAAAAAAACCTATCGTCCAATTACGCAACGTCAACGCCACATTCACCTGCTTTTGTGCTTGCTGTTGAAAATAGCCGCTCGTTTCAGCAATGCAGGTTGCTAAATCATCAAGATTACCGTTGACCACGCTTACACCGTTCTAAACACTTCAACGCCGTGATTTTTCATCATCAACACCGCATTCGTTTTAAGTTGGTCGTTATTTTGGAAACCTTCGTCTAAACAAATCACTCGTGACGGGCTACGTTTTGCCATCTCTGAAATCACGTCATGCGTTAAGGCTTTTTCAAGGCAAATCAATAACGCGCCATCGGCAATACTAAAAACCGTTTTATCGCTTAACGTTAATTTTTCAATCGGCGTGGTGAGTTCAAAACCTGACTTGAGCAACAATTCAAACAAAATCGCTTCTTGCTCGGCTTGTGGGTTGATGTGGTCAACAAATTCATCTAACGCAAACTGAATCGCTTCAGCCGTTTTTTCAACGTTTGCATCCCACACTTTGAAATTAGATTTTTGCAATTTAAAAACTTTAAAACCTAAATCTTGCGGCGAGTTGGATTCGTTCAATTTATCGACTAAATCCGCTTTCGCTTCGGTTTCAGTTTGTGCTGTTTTGATTTTGTTGATAACGCGGCGGATACGTTCTTTGCCAATTTCAGCGATGTTTTTATAACCTGCTTTAAAGGCTTCGCTTTCTTTGTCGCACGGTTCGGGTAATTGCACCATGATGAATTTGCGATTGCCGCCGTCTTCTTTGTTTAAATCTAAAATAGCGTGGGCGGTAGTTGATGAACCTGAGAAGAAATCTAGGATTGTGTCGTTACGAGACAATCCAGAAAGTGCGCTTAAATGCTTTAACAACCCTGTTGGTTTAGGAGTATCAAATGGTTGTTTGCCGTCAAAAATTATTTTTATTTCACTAGCTGCTTCTCGAGTTGTACCAACATCTTTACCGAATAAAATTGTTTCTGGTGTACGACCATCAAGTGTATTCAAATAAATTTTTCTAATAATTCTTGTTTCGTCCGTAGAAAATATGATTTCTCCTGACTGAATTTTTGATTGTAATGTTTCTTTACTCCATCTCCAGCCGTTTGCAGGTGGCTCTATAATTTTTCCTGAAGGCGTTTGAATTGGATAAATCAAATTCGGTCTATACAAAGCATTTCTAACATCGCCAGAACGCCATGCACCATTTGGGTCGTTATCAGAATTAGAATAATTTTTGTTATGTTCATCGGTTCGTTCTAAATTTGCCAATTCAAAATCAGAACTTTTTTGATAACAAAGCACAAAATTATGATGTACAGAAAACGTTCCAGAATAGCCTTTGGGTTGCAAACTATGCTGCCAAATTAAGTTAGCAATGCAATTTTCTTCACCGAAAACTTCATCACATAACCTCTTTAAATTTGACTGCTCACTATCATCAATCGAAATAAAAATAACCCCATCTTCACGCAATAAATTCTTTGCCAAAAACAAACGCGGATACATCATGTTGAGCCATTTGCTATGAAAACGCCCGTCAGTGTCTTTGTTGGTCGAAATGGCACGCCCTTCGCCGTCTACTTGCCCCGTGTATTCAAGATAAGTGTTTAAATTTTCAGCGTAATTATCGGGATAAATGAAATCATTGCCTGTGTTGTAAGGCGGGTCGATATAAATCATTTTGACTTTGCCGAGATAACTTTTCTGCAACAATTTCAAGACTTCTAAATTATCGCCTTCAATGTAAAGATTTTCGGTTGTGTCAAAATCAACGCTTTCGTCACGCGCTGGAACAAGCGTTGCAACGCTGGATTGTTTAATGGTTTGAAAACACACACTTTTGCCAGCCCAATTCAAACCAAAACGTTCTTTGCCAGCGTCAACGTTTTCGCCTAACGTCAAACGTAATTTATCGAAATCAATTTTGCCGCTTTCTGTGAAAACTTCGGGAAATAAGGCTTTGAGCTTTTGCTGTTGAAGGTCGGTTACGTCCATTGACGTGAGCGGAAATGATTCGATAATGCTGTCTGTCATAATGTGTTATGTGTTCTTTTGTTAAGTTAAACAATGTTCCAACTGATGAAAAATAGCGTTTGTTGGTGTTCTTGTTGCTCTAATCGTTTTTCAATTTCATCAATCAATTCATCTTTAGCGCGATTGATTTCTTTTGCAGCTTCGTCGTAATCGCGCCATGCGGCATCACGTTCAGCTTCACATTTTTTGCGTTCTTTTTCTAATTTGAGTTTGGCAGGTAAATTCGGAGCTAGTTTTGCCTGTTTTTTTAAGTCTTTGATTTGGTCTTCTAAATCTTTGAGGGTCGTTTTAAGTGAATTGCGGCGGTCTTCGCCCCATTTATCGAGCTTTTCTAATTCTTCATCGAAAAACGAACCATTACGCATTCCGATTTCTTCAATCAAATCGGATTTTTGACGTTTTAAATTTTGGTTCAGCAACGCTTCTTCTTTACTCGGTAACGTTACAAAACCGCCTTGAACATTGGCTTGCAATGAAAATAAGCGATGGCAAGCATCGTTTTCTAACAACACGCCGTCTGCTGTTGCGCCGCTAAATAGCAAATAATCTTCGACTTCAAAACTGGATACCCTTAAATGCGTTAATTCTAACCAGCCAGATTGCCCGACTAATTGTTCTAGTACGCTGATTTTCTGTGGGCTTGCGCTGTAATCAAAACATAAATGTGCATTTGGTGAGGGTGCAGATTTACATGATTCAATGATATTTTCAGCCAACGGATGCCCGATACGATAAACGTGAACATCTTCAACGTGCTTGCCTAATCGGTATGTGCCAAGCGGTATGTTTGCCTTCGAGTAAGGATTTTCGGTTAGCTTGAAAGAATAATCGGATTCAAAAAATACCGCGTTATCGTTTAATTTGAATTGTGTAACTCGCCACAACCAATTTTCATATTTTGACAAATACTCGCGGCTTGCTTGCAAATTGATGCGTAATTTTTCGTGAACTTCTTCATCGAAATTTTCTAATAATTGCTCGCGAGTTTTTTTCAAAGTTGTTGATATGCTATCTTTTAGTTCTTCCTCTAAATCGTTAAATGCTAAATCAATTTGTTCAG
>CAIRCR010000116.1 GCA_903877065.1 uncultured Pseudomonadota bacterium | reverse complement strand
TTGTAAATCGGTATAACTGGCTTTGACGGTAATGGTTTTGCCGACATCAAAGGTAGTTAAGGTGTAATTTTCTTGAGTTGAAACGACTACACCATTACTCAGCCATTGATACAAAATCGAACCCAAGCCGTCTAAATCAGTGAGTGAATTGGTCGCAGTTAAAGTTTGCCCTTGTTGCACTTCACCGCTGATTGAAACTAAACCTGTTGGTGCGTCATTGATGGGATTTATAACAAAACTCATTTTTGCAGGAATTGAACCGCCTTTGTTGTCGATGACATCGTAGGTGAGTTCAACGGTGCCGTTAAAATTAGCGTTTGGCGTTAAAATCCAATCGCCAGCAACATTTTTCGTTAATGTTCCATTTTTTGCTGTGATATTGGTAGCTTGCAGCGAATCACCATCTGGATCGCTAAATCCTTGAAAATAATCTTGATCTTTCCATGAGTAAGAGCCGTTGTCTTCATTTATAGCTGGAAATGTTACGATTGAACTTCCAGTTGGCAAATGATTTAAAGGCAGTGCAATTAACGCTGTTTCATTACTGGTGACACTTTCAGCTGTTCCTTGCAAATCGGTATAACTTGCCTTAACGCTGAGTGCTTTGCCAACATCGGAAGCGGTTAATGTATAAGTCGTCTGATTTGCCCCGCTGATGATATTGCCGTTATTCAGCCATTGATAGCTAATTGTCCCTAATCCATCTACATCGGCAAGCGTGTTTGATGCTGTTAAGGTTTGCCCTTGTGTTACCGTTCCTGAAATTGAAACTGAACCTGTTGGCGCATCATTGACGTTTGAAACGGTTACGCTTGAACTGGTCACGTTTTCAAGTTTGCCTAATCCGTCGGTGTAATTTGCAGTGACACTGATGTTTTTACCAACGTCGTTTTGCGTCAAAGCGTAAGAAAGTTGGCTTGAAATTACTGAGCCATTACTCAACCACTGATAATTGATTGCACCTAAACCGTTTGAATCAGCCAGCGTATTTGTTGCGGTCAATGTTTGATTTTGTTGGGCTGTGCCGCTAATTGTGACAAAACCAGTTGGTGTGTAATTTGTAGGTAACGTAACCAAAGCCGTTTCATTACTAAAAACACCTTCTTGCTTACCTAAGCCATCAACATAGCCAACAATGACGCTAATTTTTTTACCTACATCATCTGCTGTAAGTGTGTAACTAGATTGAGTTGCCCCGCTGATTGCGTCATTAGCCGTTGCACCTCGAAACCATTGATAGGCGATAACACCCAATCCATCAGAATCAGCAAGCGTATTTGAAACCGCTAAAACCTGTCCTTGCGTGGTAATGCCTGTGATTAAAACAGAGCCAGTTGGAGCGTGATTTGTTGATTGTATAGTTGCGGCATAAATAAAATTCTTCGCATCAGCTTCTGCAGCTTTACTTGCTTCTATTCTTGCATTACCTATTACACTGTTATATGCAGCCTGAGCTTGAGCAAGTCTTATATTAGAACTAGATACAGATCCACCGTGTGACATCACTTCGTTATAGGCATTTTGTGCCGCTGCGAGCAAATATGAGTAACCGACTGGGGTGTTAATGTAATTATTAGAAAGCAATGTTGATACAGATTGGTGACTTATCTCAACATAGTAGGAGTCAGTTGATTTTGATGAAAAACTAATTTTTCTGGTGTAATTATCCCCAGCTTCAGATGTTAAGAGTACATTGCCTAAACTGTCCATAATCTTGACAGAAAATTCACTATTGGAAATAGAATTAACAAAGCCGTTGCTGGCATCGCTCGTTACATATAAAACGAATGCACCAACTCCAGGTGTGATTTGATAGTAATCACTTTCATCATCTTTAGTAACAACTCCGTAAGAAGTGTGTTCATTTTGAATTTTATACGAGTTTGATAGCGATGATGAATCACTGTTTAGTGATGCTTCATCAAATGCTGATTCTATTTGATTGCGTAAATACATTTAACTTGCCTGTTGGTTTATTTAATCATTGTGTCGTAATTCAGCTCAAAATGAGCAAAGTTTTTAGCGGGTGTAATTTGCAACGTTAATCGTTGTTTCGTAATTGCGTGATATTTTCAATCGTTAAGCCCGTTGTTTCGGCAATCGTTTCAACATCAAGTCCTTTTGCTAATAATTTTTGAGCAATCGCTAACGCTTTGGCTTGTTCGCCTGCGAGTTTGCCTTTTTCAATACCATCCGCAAGCCCTTCCATTCGCGCTGTTTCGATGACATTTTTACTTCTGCAAATTTCCATTTCTTGCGCTTCATAAATTTCCAATTCTGCGGCACTCCATTGATGTTGCGCGGCGACTTCGTAAGCTAATTTCAACGCGGGCGTGTCGGTATTTTCTGGAATGTGGTCTAACTTAATCGCTTGTTGAAGTAAACGCAAATCTGAGGTCGCCTACCTGTGTAGAACTTTCTGCAACGTAATTAAACTTAACATTTGCAACATTCGCCCATTTAGAGAGTGCATTCGATACATAGTTTTGTTGAGTAGTGTTTAGGTTATTAGTTCCTGCACGGTAAGGCTCATTACTCAAATTAAAATTAGTCGGGTCGCTATTCGTATAACCACCAGAACTTATAGCCCACCTTGCATTGCCATCACTGCTCGTCCATGGAAAACTATACGTCAACGTGAATCCAGCCCCTAACGTCGCGCCCCATTTTGAACCCGACAAAAGAGCGCGAATTCTGCTGCTGTCGCCTAAATATGAAAAATCTTTTTGCGTTGTTTCGCTAAAACCTGTTGGTGATGGCATTTATTGACCCTTTGTCAAAATAGAAAATGGTGGATGGTTTTGTTTAATCTTTATTTCATGATTTTAACGCAAATCCCAACTGCACAGTTTTAAATCGGCATCCGATTCAACTCAGCTTTAATCAATTTCCAATGCGGTATAAATTGATTCATCAAGCTATAAAAATGCGCGTTGTGACTGGGTTCAAG
>CAIRCR010000115.1 GCA_903877065.1 uncultured Pseudomonadota bacterium | reverse complement strand
TGTTGTCAGTGCAGAAGCAGATGTTTCGCATGAAGGTTCTGCCCCTAAAAAACACAAGTATGTTTGTCGGATTAGTTACAAAAATGGTGACGATACCAGTGGCGCGGCATCGTTTGATAACTGGTCACTAGAAGGTTTGTCTAAAGTTGATGACGCGCAGTAATTTTGTGTAGACGTAAATTGATTTACGTCGTGGTGAAAAGCGCGAATAAATTCGCGCCCACCTTTCATTTAAGCGCGAGAAAATTCAAAACTCAAAACATCTGCAATTTTTGGCAAATTTGCCACAATCATTAAAATTCTATCCAAACCTAGCGCAATACCTGAGCAATCGGGCAATCCAAATTCTAACGCCGCGATTAAACGTTCATCTTTTGTTGCAACGGGTAATAATTTTGTTTTTCGAGTTTGAATTTCAGCGTCAAAACGTCGATTTTGTTCAGCTGCATCGGTTAATTCATAAAATCCATTACCTAATTCAATCCCATTTAAAAATACTTCAACACGCTCTGTAATGAGTGAATTTTCAGCATTCAATCGTGCCAACGATGATTGACAAGCGGGATAATCAAAAACCAAACACAATGCGTTTTTCCCTAAATTCGGCTGGACACAAAAACTAAACAAAAAATCCAGCCACAGTGCATGACTTTCACCGCAAATTGTTATTGCGTCGGGCAAATTCGATTGTTTTGCAAACTCCGAATAATCCTCCAAAGAGAAAATTAGTGCGTTCAATCCCGTAAATTGCTCAAAAATGGTTTGATAACTTATTCGTTGTGGCGGATTCAATTTTCCGTCAAATAAATCATCAAATAAGGCTTCAATTTCGTCCATCAATTGCGCTAAATCAAAATCAACGCGATACCATTCTAAAATCGTAAATTCTGGATTGTGAAAACATCCCGTTTCACCATTGCGAAAGGCTTTACAAATTTGAAAAATCGAACCGCTATCTGCGGCCAATAAACGCTTCATTGCAAATTCAGGTGATGTTTGCAGAAATAATTGTTGCGAATGAGGTGGTGTTTCGTAAAGGGACGAAAAAAATTCGAGTTGAGTATCCGTGCTGCTTGCGTGACTGAGTAATGGTGTTTCAACTTCAAGCACATTTCGTGACTCAAAAAAAACACGAATGCGTTGAAGCATTCGCGCTCGAAGTTGCAATAATTCAATCGAACAGTTTGGTTGCCAAAGTGTTGAATTTTGCACGCGATTTATTCTTTGACACGAGAAATATATTCGCCAGTTCGTGTATCAACTTTGATAATTTCGTTTTGAGCGACAAACAAAGGCACACGAACAACAGCACCTGTTGACAGTTTCGCGGGTTTTCCACCGCCGCCTGATGTATCACCACGCACACCAGGATCTGTTTCAACAATTTCGAGTTCGACAAAATTGCCAGGCGTAATTGCAAGCGGTGCATCATTCCACAACGTTACGGTACACATATCTTGATCTTTCAACCACAACCCTGCGTCACCAACAACTTTTGCATCTGCTTGATATTGTTCAAACGTATTTTGATCCATAAAGTGTCGATAATCGCCGTCGTTGTAAAGATATTGCATTTCTATATCAACAACATCTGCGCCATCTAAGGTTTCGCCAGATTTAAACGTTCGTTCAATAACGCGACCTGATTTTAAATTGCGAATTTTGACGCGATTAAACGCTTGTCCTTTACCTGGTTTTACAAATTCATTTTCGATAATCGCGCATGGATCGTTGTCCAACATGATTTTCAAACCCGATCTAAACTCGCTTGTGCTATAAACTGCCATTTTTTCCTCAAAGGGCTAATAATTAAACGAACATTATAATGTCTAGGGTTCTATCGTAAAAACTTTAAAATCCAAAACGTTGTGATATTTTCTTTTTAACGCTCTGTTTTTTCAATTTGCGATAAAAACGTAACAGCTCAAACTATTTGGGTTTCAGTCACGATCATAACGTCGAAAATGGTGGTGATGCTCACGATATTCGTAAGAATGACGACGAGGCGCGACGTAACGTTCCTCGTAACGAGGGTAAACTGCTGTTTCGTGATGCGAATAAGCAGGTGTAACGGTTGAATAATGTGAGTAACCGCCGTAAGGCGTGTGATAAACACAGCCACTCAAAAACAATGTTCCAATACTAATCAGTAATAAGCGTTTCATTTTTCATCACCTCGAGCAGTGTTTAAATTATTTTTCTGCCTTTTGTTCGTCTTCAGTATTTGCCACAAATAGCGACAAACATTCCATGTGGCTTTCAACGTAATTACTGCGTGCAGCTGTCAATTCTTTTGACGAGCCAAAATCGTTACGCAATTCTTCTAACATTTTTTTCGGGTCGGGTGACTGCGTTAACGTGAGCATTTTTGTGTAATTGCGATAAGCCGTTAAACGTGCTGGGTCGAAGGGAAATAATCCCGACATATTTTTCGATGACGCTTCCACGATGCAATCCACCATTTTTTCAGGCGGCACTTTGTAATCTTTTTCGCTTTGTGTTTTTTGATCGCGTTCAATTTCAGCTAAAACGGCAGCTTCATAATTTTTTTTGTCGCTACAACCCAAAAGTAACAACATGGAAAGCAAAAGTAATAAACGTTTTTTCATAATTTAAGGCAATGATTCTCTAAAAATTTAATTGTTCTCAATTATAGCGCGAGGCGAACTTCTGTTGCGTTTTGATTTTCAATGTTAAAGGCTCGTAGCTCTAAAATTCCTTTTGTGCTTAAAGAAATAATGAAGTGCAACGAATCAAAATACGTCGCATTTTTTAAATCTAATGTCGATGGACAAGCGGGTGCGCTTGGATGTGAATGATAAATAGCAAATAATTCTTCACCGTTTTCACGCATTTTTTTCATGGCGGCAATGTGTTGTTTTGGATCAAGTAAAAAATTATTTTGTGGTTGTTGCGCGATGTTATCAATGGGATAACAGCGTACTGGCACGTTATTTTTGCTGCTAACTAACCCACAAATTTCAGCATCTGGCGAAATTTGTGCTAAATGTAATAATTGACTGGTCAGTTGGCGTGACAGTTTAATTTCAGTAGTCATGTAATTTTCTCAGTAAAAAAGAGTTTAAATAATGCTGTTTGAAAGCGGGTGGTTTTAATCTTTTATGGCGGGCAATGAATTGTACTTTCTATTTGAATTGACCGTAGCGAACATTGCTTGAAATAACGGCTTGTGGCTTTCTGAAGTACAATATGCAATATTCATAACATACTTTTTACATTTTTTATGACCCATTGGCTCAAAAATAATCCGCATTTATTAACAGGCGGCTTAAAAGGCATTGAAAAAGAAAGCCTCCGAATTAACGCGAAAGGTTTAATTTCACAAACCACGCATCCGTACGCGTTAGGTTCGACGCTGACGCATTCGCAAATCACAACGGATTATTCGGAAGCGTTAATTGAGCTAATTACGCCGCCGTTTGCAGATATTTGTGACACATTAAAAACACTACAAAACATTCATCAATTTGTTTATGAAAACTTAGAAAATGAGCAATTATCGTGTGCAAGTATGCCATGTGGCATTGATGGCGATGAAAGTATTCGCATTGCAGAATATGGAAATTCAAATATCGGACGCATGAAACACGTTTATCGTCACGGGCTTTGGCATCGTTACGGACGTACAATGCAAGCCATCGCTGGCATACATTTTAATTATTCAGTGCCTGAACCGTTGTTGGAATTTTTGCACGAGCAGTCGGGAAAATCTCAATCGTTAACCGATTTTAAAAATGTGGCGTACTTTGGTTTGATTCGTAATTTTCAACGTATTGGCTGGGTGATTTTGTATTTATTTGGTGCGTCACCAGCAATTTGTAAAAACTTTTTCAAAAGCCGTCCCGCGTTAATGTCGCAATTTGAAGAATTTGATAACGGCACGCTTTATCATCCTTACGCCACGTCGTTACGCATGAGCGACATCGGTTATAAAAGCAAGAATCAGGCTAGTTTAGAAATTGATTACAACACGCTCGGTGGTTACGTCAGCAGTTTGAGTGCCGCAATTAGCACGCCTTACACGGATTATGAAAAAATTGGTGTGTGCGTCAATGGTGAATATAAACAGTTGAATGCCAATATTTTACAAATTGAAAACGAGTTTTACAGCATCATGCGTCCAAAACAAATTGCGCTGTCAGGTGAAAAGCCAACGTCAGCGTTGCGGCGGGGCGTGAAATATGTGGAAATGCGTGCGTTGGATTTAAATCCATTTCAACCACTTGGCATTGATGAATCGACGGCGCGATTTATTGAAGCATTATTATTGACGTGTTTATTAACCGATAGCCCAAAAATTACGGCGGACGAATTAGTTGTAAACAATCGTAATCAGTTAATTGTGGCAAACAGTGGGCGTAAACCCAATGTTGAATTAACCCAAAAAAATCAAACTATTACGTTACATAACTGGGTCACGGAAATTTTGAATTCGACGGACAATATTATTATCCCGATTCCTTAATCGGCGCTGATACTATTCCTGAAAAAGCTTTGATGAATGGCTGGGGAAATATCAATTATACCAATGGCAATTTTTCCGCCGGCATTCGATA
>CAIRCR010000114.1 GCA_903877065.1 uncultured Pseudomonadota bacterium | reverse complement strand
GCATCGTGACACCTGCCATCGTTTAGCACGTCGCCACCATCAGAATATGCACCACTGTCCAGAATCCTTACACTAGCCGCACCGCTTTGACTTGTGGGGTGTAAATACCGTTTGCCCTGTTGCTTGTAACCATTTCTGATAAGCACGTCATGAACGCTAAAACTCGCGTTAAATGCTTCAATCGGATTTGCTGTAATCGCTATCGGTTGGCGTATCGCAATGGTTTGACTAACAGGGCTAAGTGCTAGCTGACATATCGCCGCAACATCAAAAGGCTGTGCGGGTTCAAAGTGTTCCGTAGTGAATTTAGGATGTGACGATTTGCCGTCAACGCGCCACCATGTTTTAAACAGGTGCTTTCGTTCCATTGGCACACAAGGTATGAACCACGCTTGCGCCCAGCTGGAATTCTCTTTGACGTTTACAAGGTCAATTTCGTTTTCATGCAATCGCTCAAACATCCAATCCAGTAACGTTGGCAACTGTTGGCGCGTGTAAGTCACAGGCATTAAAACCCGATACTTATGCAATCCCTCCGCGTTGCTGTGGCTGGTGTACATAAAGTGGTCAATGCTCAAGTGATTAAGCATCATGTGAACAAGTAACGGATTAACCGCACCTGCTACGATGTTGCCGTCAATGTCGTAATGACTGTCACCATCTAAAATCAGCACGCTTGCTGTGTCGCCTACGGTTTCATTGCCGCGTTTAGTACCAGCACAACGCAAAAAATAACCCGCGTTTAATTTGTCATTGTCGATTTTAGGCGTTGAAAATGCGCGGCATAATTGCTGGAAAGTTGGTTGCCATTCTCCAAGCCCTGTTAATTTGATGTTGCCTGTTTGCCGTGAAAGGTTAAGAATCATGCCGCTAACTCCCTCAGCTCGTTATTTTGCTTTTCGAGTGCATCAGCGCGTAACCGATACCAGTTAACTTTTTGTTTGCGTCGATTAAGTCGCGCTGTAGGTTTTCAGCGTTGGCTATCGCTGATTGTGCGGCTTTCTTTAGTTCTTGGATTTCAGCGAAATTAACTGATTCGCCGTTTTCGATACGCTCTAAAACTTCAACTCGTACGTTTTCTGGTGTTGACGGTGCTGCTAACATATAAAGTGCAGTTGGTTTTAAAAACGAAATAATTTCGTTTTTGTCTGAAAACTTATCAGCAACGTTCATAAAGTTTTGAGCAGTTCTGATGTTCATTTCAAACTCAAAACTAATCCACTTCTCAAACCCACCATGACCGCATTTTTCTTTGGCGATAATCAAGTCCTTACCGATTTCAATAATATCTTCGGCAGTTCGTTTTAATCTGATTTTGATGCGCTCTTTAATCGCATTTAGTTCCATTGCGTCATTGATTGGCAGCGACGCATAGTCGAACAGTGTTAATTCACCCATTTTTAATTACATCCAACTTGAATATTTAAAAAATTTCCAGTTGTACCATCTCTTAAAATTTCTCCTTCTTGAAATGTTCCTGATGTTGTTGAAAGAGTTAAAATTTGTGTTGATGGATTTGTTACTCCATAAGGATAAGGTCCATTATTTGAAAGAACAGTTCCAATAGCTCCAGATGATAATCCTACTACAGAATTTCCTTGATAAAATTGAGCATTTCCTCCAATATCAGTAACTATAAATGCACTTGGATTTGTTTGAGGAACAGCTTGAGTACTATCAAAATCAATAATAAATGAATTTGTTGGAAATTTAGATGGAACTCCACCAGTTCCTTGCAATGTATTTTCAAGAATTAATTTTCCATTACCAAGATAAGAAAATCCATTACAAATTGCTGTTGCGTTGATGCTG
>CAIRCR010000113.1 GCA_903877065.1 uncultured Pseudomonadota bacterium | reverse complement strand
CGGCATAGCAGGTTGAAGAAACTGTCCGAACTATTGATCCTTTCGAGACTCTACAATTTAAACACGCAGCAGCTTTAATCAAGTGCTGTAAAATAATGGCAATTTGCTAATTAACCCGAATTGATACCATGACCGCACTAACCCAATTGCTCAACACTTACCGCCAAGCGTCACAGACAGAGCGTGAGAAAGGTACTTATTTTGAAGAACTTTTTTGCACCTATTTACGCAATGAGCCGACCTACAAAGATTTGTATTCGGACGTTTGGTTGTATACAGATTGGGCGCGTGAACATGATTTAGATGCACGCGACGCAGGTATTGATTTAGTCGCTAAAACACGCGGCACAGACGAATATCACGCCATTCAATGCAAACTGTACGCTGAAAACTATCGTTTAAAGAAAGGCGATATTGATAGCTTTTTCACCGCGTCAGGCAAAAAGATTTTTAGTCATCGAATTATCGTTGCGACGACAAATAATTGGGATGACCACGCCGAAAATGCCATCCAAGACCAAAACCCACCCGTTACTAAAATCGACCTCAACGATTTAGAAAACAGCAAAATTGATTGGGCGAATTATCAGCCACAACAAGAAATCGCTTTAAAACCTACCAAGTCATTACGCGAGCATCAAATCAACGCGCTCAATGGTGTTGAAGCGGGTTTGCAAATTGCTGAACGCGGTAAATTGATTATGGCTTGCGGCACAGGTAAGACGTTCACAGGCTTGAAAATTGCCGAGAAATTAACGGGTGCAAATAAGCGCGTGCTGTTTTTAGTGCCGAGCTTATCTTTGTTGTCGCAAACGTTGACCGAGTGGACGCAAGAAACGCAAACGCCGTTACATAGCTTTGCTGTCTGTTCCGATAGCGACGTTGGCAAAAAACGTAAAAAAGACGATGACATTGTGCAAACTTTTACGCATGAGCTACGTTACCCAGCAACCACCAATTCGCGCAGTTTAGCTGAGGCAATGAGCAAACGGCATGACGATGAACACATGACCGTTGTATTTTCGACGTATCACTCGATTGATGTTATTGGCACAGCGCAAAAGGAATTTGATTTACCTGATTTTGATTTGATTATCTGCGACGAAGCGCACCGAACCACAGGCGCGACCTTTGGTGATGATGACGAATCTAGCTTTGTTAAAGTTCACAGTAATGACAACATCAGAGCCGCTAAACGCATTTACATGACCGCCACGCCTCGTATTTATGGTGAGGTAGCCAAAGCCATTGCCGATAATCAAAATCTCGCTCTATGCTCAATGGACGATGAAACGTTATTTGGCAAAGAATTATTTGTGATTAACTTTTCAGAAGCGGTTAAGCATGATTTGCTCGTGGATTACAAAGTTATCGTTTTAGCGATTGATGAAGCGCACATTAGCGGACGATTACAGAAATTATTATCCAGTGAAGAAAACACGCTTAAAGTCGATGACGCGGCAAAAATCATTGGTTGTTGGAAAGCGTTATCAAAACAAGGTGCAAGCGAAGATTTAATTGACGATGTTCAAGCCATGCGCCGTGCAGTGGCATTTTGTCAGGTGATTGAACCCAGCACCGCCGCCAAATCTCACAAAGTCAGTTCTAAAAATATCGCCTAAATTATGATAGAAAAATTTACTTTTATTGATTTATTTTCAGGAATTGGCGGTTTTAGAATCGGTTTTGAAAAAGCAGGTTTTGAATGCTTAATGTCGTCAGAAATAAATGATTATTGCAAAGCAACTTACCAAAATAATTTTGGAGAAATACCATTATGCGATGTTACAAAAATACCGCTAAACGAAATTCCAAATCATGACGTATTAACCGCTGGTTTTCCGTGTCAGCCGTTTAGTATTTGTGGCAAAAAGAGGGGTTTTGAAGATACACGCGGAACGTTATTTTTTCATATTTGCGAAATCATCAATGAAAAACAGCCGAAGGTCGTTTTATTAGAAAACGTAAAACATTTAATTCATCATGACAGTGGCAACACACTAACTGTTATTTTGAATTCATTGGAAGAATTAGGCTATCACGTCAACTTTAAGCTGTTAAATGCTAAAAATTTTGGTGTGCCGCAAAATCGAGAACGTATCATTATTTTTGCAACAAGAAAAAAGCCTTTTAAT
>CAIRCR010000112.1 GCA_903877065.1 uncultured Pseudomonadota bacterium | reverse complement strand
GCTTTGCGTGCTTGGTCAAACGGATTTTTGATCGTGTGTTTGCCAAAACGGTTTTCACTAAACCATTGTCCATTTTCAATACTTATTTCTCCACCTTTCACTTCTAAAATTAGTAATCCAAGCCGACGATGGAAAATAACTAAATCTGCTTCGCCTTCTTTGAGTGTTCCTTTTTTCTCAACGAATGAAAAACTGTGATAAATATGAAACTCATCAGACAATGACTTTTCAAATGCGCGTAATACAATGCGTTCACTGTGCGGCGTTTCATCATCAATCAATTCAAGTTTTGGAAAGAACTTTGCCATAAATGTTAAGCCACAAAAGGACGCTGTAAATAATTAGCAATAGAAACCGCCGTATCGGGAAATTCACGCAACACTTTTTTGTCTTGAGTTATCAATTTGAGATTTAAATTCTTGGCAAGAGCGACAAATTCACAATCATACGCGGAGCATTCACTGATAATTGTTAGCGCAAAGACTTGTGCAGAAGTCACTTGAAATTCATTATCAAGCATTAACGTTTCCGCATCTTCTTGAATTTCTAACGCCTGTTCAATCGTTAATAATTTCTGTCTGATATAAATCGTCAACACATTGCGAAATTCACTACGCCACAATAACGGGGTAATCCATTCGTTATCTTTTTTGTAAAGTTGGCTAACACTCTCGGAATAATCTGTTGGCAAATAAAAATAACTAATGATATTTGTATCGACAACAATCATGGACGACCACTGTTAATAGCATCATTGATGTCGTTACAGCTAATTACGCCCGCTGGAATAGTAGAACGTAATGATTCAACTCTGTTTAATCGTTCTGATGGTGTCAATTTTTTAGGTAATAATGCACTTTCCAGACAAAATAAAATTTCACTATTTATGCTACGTTTGTGGATTTCAGCATTTTGTTTTAGATTATTAAATAAATCATCAGGGATATTTCTAAGGGTAAAACCTGGCATAAAAGATACTCAGTTAATCAAATTTTAATTATTATGGTTTTATTTTAAAACTAAAGTCAAACATTTATAAAAATCCGTCATAATACTCAGCAATGAAATTTTCACGGTAGATTATTATGAGTATTTTTAGCAACTGGACAATACCTAGTATTTTTAATGGCTGGTCATTACAAGGTTTAAACGAGGCTATTTTTAGTCCAAAAGCAAACGGCATTGAAACCAAAATTGAAGAAATTAAACAAAAATTACCGATACCCGTTTTCTGGTTATTGGGAAAAACGCAAGCAGGTAAATCTTCACTGATTCGTGCTTTAACGGGTAATGCCGAAGTTGGTAATGGTTTTCAACCGTGTACCAAACGCTCACAATTTTATGATTTTCCTTCGCCAAGTTATCCATTGATTCGATTTTTAGATACTCGCGGTTTAGGTGAAACGGCTTACAATCCCAGCGAAGATTTAGCATGGTGCGCTGATCAAGCACATTTACTTATTGTAGTCATGAAAGCCTTAGACATGAATCAACGTGAAATTGTTGACACTGTTTTGACCATTCACAAAGAACACCCAAACTGGCAAATTATTGTTTTGCAAACGTCACTACACGAAGGCTATTCAAAACATACAGATCAACACATTGAACCGTATCCGTATCAAGAAAAACTCATTCCACCGACTGTTCCACATGAACTAACCCAAGCCTTATTACATCAACGTGACTGGTTTAAAGGCGTACCCGTACATTTTGTGCCTGTTGATTTTACTTTGTCCGAAGATGGTTTTGAATCGGTAAATTATGGTTTAAATGAATTGTGGGATGTGATTGAATCAGCATTACCAAAAAGTGTTATCGGTTTGTTGCGCGGCAGTGAACAACACCAAGAGTTGCTCGATTTTCATGCGCGTGAAGCTCATCCGCACATCATCGGTTATTCGTTACTCAATACAGGTATGGGCGCAATTCCAATCGCGGGTTTGCCATTGGTTTTAGGCGTTCAAGCAAAGTTATTTCACAGCATCGCATCAATTTATAATTTAAAATTAACAAAACGGCTTTTTACTGAATTTACAGCACTCATCGGTACGGGTGTTGGTGTGGGAATGTTGGGAAGAGAATTACTAAAACTGATTCCTGTTTATGGCTGGGCGGTTGCGGGAGCTTATTCTGGCGCAATGACTTACGCACTTGGACAAGCCTTTTGTGTTTATTTGAATGGTGTTAAACGAGGTGCATTACCTAATAAAGATGAATTAAAACAAACCTACGATGATGCGTTTGTTCACGCTCGCCAATTTCTAAAAAATAAGGAAAATTAAAAATGTCGATACGGTTTCTTTCAATCATGCTGGGAATTTTTGTTCTGCCATTTCTAGGCTTGATGGGACTAGGTGGTTATTGGTTATGGCAACACGAATGGCTTTATCAAGCAATCGGCGTGCTATCGGCAAACAGTGTTTTAATTTATGCTTTGCTCCGCCACCGCAGTCAAAAGATTAAATCTGAAAAAACAAAACCAAGCATTATTTCACCTAATCCGAACTGGACTGATGACGGTCAAGAAGCATGGCAAGCCTTAGAATTTGTAACAGAACGGTGGAAAAGTGAACCTGATTTATTCACCAATTCAAAAAAAGCTGTGCGATTGACCAATGAAGTTTTAACTACCGTTGCACAACATTTTCATGCGGATTCAACCTATCCCATTTTAGAATTTCCACTGCCTTATTTACTTAAACTGATTACACTGGTTTGCAACGATATTCAGCACGAAGTGTTAGATAAAATACCTGGTAGCCATGCGGTAACAGTCGGCGATTTCTTACGGGCAAAAGATGCTTTGGATAAACTCAATAACATCAAACCGTTCTTGAATGCTGGAAGATTACTATTCAACTGGCAAGGATTCGCGTTATCAAAAGCACGGGACGTTTTAACGGGTAAAGGTATTAGCTATGTCACTGACGAAATTTCACAAAAATTGGTGCGTGTTTATGTCAATAAATTAGGCTATTACGCGATTCAATTATACAGCGGTCAAATGACTCTTGATGATATTGTACCGACAGACGTTTTAACGCCAGATTCTCAAATCGATATTGAAAAATCAACCAAAAATGAAAAAACTATTGAACCCTTACGCTTGTTAATTTTAGGGCAAGTCAGTTCAGGTAAATCGAGTTTGATTAACGCCTTATTTGATGATGTGAAAAGTGCCGTTTCTGTTTTACCAACCACCGCAGAAATTACACCTTATGTTTTAGAACGTGATGGTTTACAACAAGCCATTATTTTAGACAGTGCGGGTTATGGAGGTTTAACACATGATGTCATGCCCGCATCATTAAAAAAAGAATGGGCTAAAATCGACATCATTTTGATGGTGTGCAGTGCGTCAAATGCAGCGCGTAATGCCGATATTGAACAGTTAAATGCCATTCGTCGTTACTTTCAACAAGAACGACAACTTTCAATGCCCGTGATTATTACGATAGCCACACATATTGACCGCTTGCGTCCTATAAATGAATGGCAACCACCTTATAACGTCAGCGAACCTGAAAATCCGAAAGCGAAAAACATTCGCAGTTTTTGTGAAGTAATTGCAGGTGAGTTGAATTTACCACTCGAAAACATTGTGCCTGTTTGTCTGAATCCTGAAATTGGCGTTTATAACATCGACGATGGTTTGATGCCGATGATTCACGAACATTTGAACGAAGCTCAACGAGTTAGATATTTACGTTGTCTACGCCACCAACAAAACCAAAGTTATTGGCAGCAGTGGCGTGAACAAGCATTAGGATTGGGAAAAGTGTTTTTTAGTTAAATCACACCGCTAGCAATATCTTTTGCTTCTTTTATTTCAAGTGCAATTTCACGACGAAGTCTAAAATCTTCTATTCGATTATGAATTTTAAAAGGCACATTCGGATTTCGTCGTTTCGCTTCTCTTCTAATAATTTCTGCCCAACGTCTTTCTTTTTCTTCAAGTTCAATAAAACGATCTCGAATTTGTTGCAATTCTTGTTTTGAGTAAGTAATGAAACCAGCGGCACGGAATACACTGTTTTGTAAATAGTCCTGTAATGCGATTAAGTCGCCTTCGATTTCTTTCACAACACCTTCAAAGTCTTTTGGTTCGTTATAAATTTCATCGCTTGATAAATCTGTAATTTTTGAAAACGGATCAAAGTTAGAACCTGAATTTTTTGGTGCGTTAATCATGTCAGCAATACCACCCAGTTTTTCAGTTGCTTTAATCCCTATTCCTATCATTGGAGGAACAACGCCAATAGCACTAGCCGTTTTGACAACCCATAATCCAGCACGCAAATAATCTGTCAAATTTCCTGTTTTTTTATCGTTACCATCGTAAAATGCTTCTAGTGTAAGAATTTCTGCTTCATATTCCTTAAGTAGTCTTGGTCTTTCGTGTAACGGCAGTGCGATGAAAGCATCAGCAGCCACTCTTCCAAAACGCAAAAATAACGTTTTAAATCCATGACGAATTTGTTGTTCAATAATTGCTGGGTTATCTAGTAATATTCTTTCGACATCATCAATTCCATATAAACTTTGTTTTGCTTTACTAACAATTTCATCTGTAACGGCTTTCAGCGAACCAGTTAGTTGATTTGGCAGTTCTGTTTGTAAGATTCGTTGAATTTCTGGATACAACCTATCTCGAATTGCTTTATTTCCGTGAGCTGGTACAGGAACTAACTTAATCGCTTCCTTATACGTCAACTCCATATTCTCTTTTTTAGCCTCTTGCAAATTAGCAAACAAAGTTTTTACACCATCGTTATAAGATATTCGCAATTCAGTTAGTTTTGTGTGTTCTGTACCAGTATCATCAGTACCCACACGTCCATCGATGTTAGCAACACCCCACGTTATAAAATCTTGCCTAATTTTTGCCCATTCACTTCCCCACCACTTACCAAAATCTTCTCCATATAGATCGTCCTCTGTCGTATTATTATCTGTGATTTGACAATAAACGGGATCTAAAAGTGTGAATACTTGCTGTGCTTGTTTTTTGATTTTATTAACTAAGAAATCACATCGTTTTGTTAATACAGCTGATCTCTCATTATCAATATAAAAATTAACTGCATTTTTTAATTCGACAATACCGTCAGTAATTTCAAGTTTTTGGAGTTTATTTTTATCATCTGCGTTTTTTGAACGGCGCAATGTATCATCAGAAGGAATACCAAACTCGACCAAATGTGAACGCGCACAAACTGGTAATAAACGCCGTTCAGGAACTTTCGACCAGAAACTTTTGTGTTTTGTTAAAGTTTCTTGAAAATCAATTTTGTCATCTAGTGCATCAGCCTGAGTAAGAACTACAAAAACTTTGTCTGTCACTGTCAAACCAGTTTCTTCTGCATCCGCAACAAGCAACATTTCTTTCTCTGGACCTGTTATTGACGGTTGCTTCATTTCTTTTGCATAAATAATTGCATCACAATTTTTAAGTCGTGAAATTGCCTGTTCTGCGTGCATTAAAACACCCGAATTAAATCCAGGCACATCATGAAAAACAATATCTTTATCATTTCGCAATTTTACAGTTCTTATCTGGAGTGATTTAATTGCCAATGCTTGAGCGCGATTTTTAAAAATCGCAGATTGAAGAACATCATCAACTTCACTAATGTCTGTAAACTCTTGTTTATAGCCAGTTTTTTGATCTGCAAATTGATAAATTGCATTTATATTATTTTCTGTATCATCAATATCTTCTTGTATCTCTTTTCTTTCTTTGTCGCCAATAGAATTATTACTATATTCTTAAATTTTTTTTTTATTTCTTCTTCTGATTCATTTGTTTCAACGCTATCATCCATAATTATATTTATTATTAACTATAGTTAATAATAAATAAAAATTTTACGTAAAAAAATTAATAAAGTGCTTTTAGATTATAATCTGGTTCAGTTGTAGAATTATTCCAGGGGCTAATTTGAAATTTAGGGCAAGGAACAGTTCCACGGAGATCATATGTTGGGTTCTTTCGTGTTTGTCCAACAGTATCAACACCTACTTTTTGAACAGCATCTGATAATAAATTAGCATCTTCTATTTTAATTCCAACATCTGGATTTTCAAACCATTTTTTATCATTTTGTGTTGGTAGTAAATCATTAGATGTTAATTTTGCTTGAGTTGATGGAACTTCAGTAGGATTTTCTTTTACATTTAATGTATAAATATTATTATTAGCATCACCATAATCAAAATCAATATTTACTGGATTGAATATTTCATCATTTATAATAGGTACATTAATTGAAACTTGTCCTTGTTGTGCTGTTTGTGCAGGTTGTGCTGCTTGTGTAGGTTGTGCAGGTTGTGCTGCTTGTGCTAGTTGTTGTGCAGGTTGTACTAGTTGTTGTGCCGCTTGTACCGCTTGTGCTGGTTGTGGTACTGATACCTCAGCATAATTCTTTACATAATTAGAATCAGTGGCAAAATCTTCATAATTATCATTACATGTAGTTTTTTTAGAATCATTAGTATAATTTAAATTTCTATAATGCTTTTTTAAATTATTTGATTGATTTGATTCAGAGTATACTAATTTTAATAGAATTAAGATAATTATTCCAATACCTAATATAAGTAATAAATTATTATCATTACATT
>CAIRCR010000111.1 GCA_903877065.1 uncultured Pseudomonadota bacterium | reverse complement strand
TCAATGGTGTAATTGAATGGATCGCCAGATTCATCCCAAATCCACGCTTTACGAGTTAATAAATCGACAACACCGACAAATTGATCTTCTTCACCGATTGGCAATGTCATGACGACGGGTTTTGCACCTAAAACGGTTTCAACTTGTTTGATAACACGGTAAAAATTCGCACCGATACGATCTAATTTGTTGATATAAATAACGCGTGAAACGCCAGAATCATTGGCATAACGCCAGTTAGTTTCAGATTGTGGTTCAACACCACCTGAACCACAAAATACACCGATGCCGCCATCTAAAACTTTTAATGAACGGTAAACTTCAATCGTGAAATCAACGTGTCCTGGTGTGTCGATAATGTTGAAACGGTAATCTTTCCAAAAACAAGTCGTTGCCGCTGATTGAATGGTAATTCCGCGTTCTTGTTCTTGCTCCATGAAATCGGTCGTTGCGGCACCGTCATGAACTTCACCGATTTTGTGAATTTTGCCAGTTAATTTCAAAATACGTTCGGTTGTAGTGGTTTTGCCAGCGTCAACGTGGGCAAAAATACCGATGTTTCTGTAAAGCGATAAATCAGTCATGTGTTTATTTACTCTGAATGGTGATAAAAACGGGGTTTGAAAGGGCGGCATTTTAACCTAAAAACGCCTAAAAAAGATAAAAAACCGTTAAGCGGTTCAAAAAGTTAGCTTTTCATTTTTATCGTGAGGCAAAAATTTCACTAATTTCACCGAATTTTGGTCACTTTCTAATATTTCCAGCGCGTAACCGTGTAAGCGAATGCTTGTTCCGATGTTTGGGATGGTTTCCATAAAATCCAAAATCAATCCATTCACCGTTTTAGGTCCTTCGGTAGGTAACGCCCATTGCGTAATTCTGTTTAATTCACGCACTGTTACACTGGCATCAACTAAATAACCGCCGTCACTTTGCAACCGCACGGTATTTTCTTCTTCTTCGGTAATCAATTCACCGACAATCTCTTGCAATAAATCATCAAGCGTCACTAAACCTTGCACATCACCATATTCATCAACAACTAAACCGATACGAATTTTTTCACTTTTAAAACGTAACATTTGTGTGTGAACGGGTGTACTTTCTGGGATAAACGTCGGTTGACTAAGAAGGCTGATAATGGTTTGTTTGTCGAAATTTTCATGATGAATTTCGATTAACACTTTGCGTAAATGTAAAAAACCAACAACACGATCTACATTTTGTTTATAAACAGGTAAGCGAGTATGCGGACTATGTTTGATTTCGTTAATAATCGTTTCAATTGGCAGCTCTAAATCAATGCCGACGATTTCATTACGCGGAGTCATGATGTCTTCAACGGTTGCAGATTCCAAATCAAGAATACCTAGCAGCATTTTTTGATAACGCGTCGGCATGACATTTTCGGCTTCGCTGATAATACTTTTTAGTTCGTCTTTATTGAGTGATTCATGTGCAGTTTTTGTGGTGTCCACACCAATTTGACGCAACAAACAATGCGCCAACGTATTGACGAGCCAAACGAGTGGATAAAAGATTTTCAGCAACAAGGTGTAAACCCAAGCAGATGGAAAGGCGAGTAATTCGGGTTTGATAGTTGCGAGGGTTTTTGGCGTAACTTCTGAAAAAATAAGCATCACCAGCGTGAGTAACGCGGCGGCAATTGCAACGCTAGATTCTTCGTCAGCATAAAGTTTTATCGCAATCACAGTGGCAATTGATGACGCGAAATTATTAACGAAGTTGTTGCACAATAAAATCAGCCCTAACACTCGATCAGGACGTTGTAGTAACTTATGCGCTTTGATTGCGCCCGAATGCTTTAATTTCACTAAATGTCGCAATCTGTAACGATTCAGTGTCATTAAAGACGTTTCAGAACCCGAAAAAAAGGCAGATAAAATTAACATCAATAAAAGTATGCCAAACAGCATACTAAGGGGCATATCGTTCAAAGAAAACGCTCACAGGGTCATTGATAACGTGTCTAGTGTCTACGGTGGCAATTTTTTGTCAAGCTCAAAATAATGACGCGATTTTATTTTTTGTAGTTCAAATGACATTAACATCATGCGACAATAGCATGAAGTAGAACGTATTTTAATTTTAAATCAATGTAGGTTTAACCAAAGTGGGTTCGTTATTTAGCGAATAGTTTTCTTTTTAAAGCGAGCCTGTGCCTTATAATGTGACATAAATTTTTTAGTTTAACTAAGTGAGAAATATGGCGTTACTTTCCCCTATTTTGTTAATTGATGATAATCAGACGCGTATCCAAGAAGTTGAAATTATTTTTCGATTTATGGGGTATGAAGTCAAAACCATTGGGTCAGATAATTACGCGGATTATTTACAAGAAATCAATCGCGTATGTGGTATTTTTATCGGTGAAGGAATCCGAAAGCAATTCATGGTTGTCAATGAAATTGTTGAAATGGCGCACATTCCAGTTATCTTTATCGCCAACAATAGCGAAGAAGTTAC
>CAIRCR010000110.1 GCA_903877065.1 uncultured Pseudomonadota bacterium | reverse complement strand
TTTGGCAGAATTTGGTTGAGTCGTTCTTCAAAAGTTAAAGCCATTAAACCCGCTCCAATAAACGAATCAAATCGTGTTCTTCGTGACTTACTAAATAACGTTTAACATCAGGATGTAGCGATTGAGGAGTAATTTTCATTGTACGACTATTTTCAAGATATTTTGTTTCAACCAAAATGCGGCGGATTACTTCAAATAATTTGACTTGTGTGGATTGCGACCATTCAGCAACAGACGTATCTCTATTAGTGCAATCAATAAGGAAGTTTTCCCAATCGCTAGTTTTAATAGCTAAATCCATTTGTCGTTGGCGTTGAATATAAACATCGGCAATAAAATCTGCTAAAAGTTGACTATGTTTGAGAGCCGCTACTAATAACAGTTGAATCGAAACTTCTTGCTCTCGATTAGCAATCATCTCCAATGCAGTAGCATCAATTGTATTTAATCGGTCACAAATAAGTTTAGCTTGCCGCAGTGCAGTAGAAGGAGTTTTCTTTTGTAGAATGTTTTCTTCAACTAATGCGTGTCGCCAAGTTTTTTCATCTGGAGATGTTAATAAAAAAGTCGCTAATCGACGGCTTTCTAATGGCATCAAAGAACCTGCAGATATTTCTGCTTTGTAGATAGGTTTCACGTTTATATCTCAGATTTACTATCAACAGAATTTTTCATCGTCAATGCAATTCGTTTTCGTGCTGCATCAACTTCAGTTACAGTCACGGTTACAACATCACCTGTTTTGACAATTTCACGCGGGTCTTTGACAAATTTGTCTGCTAATTGCGATATATGAACCAAACCATCTTGGTGAACGCCAACATCTACAAATGCACCAAAATTCGCAACATTCGTTACAACACCTTGCAAACGCATCCCCACTTCTAAATCTGATATTTTTTCAATTCCAGCCTTAAATTCAACACTTTTGAATTCAGGTCGTGGGTCGCGTCCAGGTTTTTCTAACTCTTGCAAAATGTCAGTCACAGTTGGTATGCCAAAATGTTCATTGGTGAAGTTAACAGCATTTAATCCACGTAAGAATGAAGGTTGACCGATTAAATCTCGAATCGATTTGCCTGTTTTTTTGATGATATTTTCAACGACAGGATAGGCTTCGGGATGAACCGCTGACGCATCAAGCGGATTATCACCATTCATAATGCGTAAAAAACCAGCTGCTTGTTCGTAGGCTTTATCGCCCAAACGCGGTACTTTCTTGAGTTGTGAACGATTTTTAAACGCGCCTTTTTCATTGCGGAATGCGACGATGTTTTCACTGACACTCGCTGATAAACCAGACACTTGTTTTAGCAACGACACCGAAGCCGTATTTACATCAACGCCTACTTTATTCACGCAATCTTCCACAACATTGTTTAGCATTTTTGCTAGGTGCGTTTGATTGACATCATGTTGATATTGCCCAACACCAATCGCTTTAGGGTCGATTTTTACCAATTCAGCTAACGGGTCTTGCAAACGCCGTGCAATGGAAACGGCACCACGAATTGAAACATCTAAGTCGGGAAATTCTTTTGCGGCAAGTTCTGAAGCTGAATAAACAGATGCACCCGCTTCTGAAACTACGATTTTGTTAAATTTTAATTCCGTGTGATATTTCAGCACGTCAGCAACTAACGAATCAGTTTCACGCGAAGCTGTGCCGTTGCCAATGCTGACAAGTTCAACGCCATATTCTGCAATGAGTTTTGCTAACTTTGAAATTGAACCATTCCAATCATTGCGTGGTTGATGAGGATAAATGGTATCCGTTGCAAGCACTTTTCCTGTTTTATCAACAATCGCTACTTTTACACCCGTGCGAATACCTGGGTCTAACCCCATTGTGACTTTTGCACCAGCAGGAGAGGCAAGTAATAAATCCCGTAAATTATGAGCAAATACTTTAATGGCTTCCGTTTCTGCGGCTTCACGAAGTTGGCTTTTTAAATCCAATCCTAAGCGGGTAAATAACTTACTTTTCCATGCTAATCGAGCAGTTTCAGCAAGCCAGATATGAGCTTGTAATTAGTTTCGTGTAACCATTTTGGAAAGTTCTTTAAAATCAAACTCCCAATTTGGCGTTTACACGGAAATTTTTACAGTCTCAATCGAGTTGTACCAGTTACTTTTGGAACTTCAAACCAACTGTGAAAAGCTCGTTAATATGTTTAACGCATTAGAACTATCAGCAGACCATGAGTTTTATAAAACAAACAAATCACCTGATTTCATTATCGACTGTATGAAAAAAGGCAAAATAGTTACCAACGATA
>CAIRCR010000109.1 GCA_903877065.1 uncultured Pseudomonadota bacterium | reverse complement strand
TTCATTTCCAACATGCGTGCAATAGCCCGTCTTTCCATCATGGCGTGCGCCCGTATCATCAGCATGGATATAAGTTGATACTGACAAGCCAACTTTCAGAATCTCATCTTTTTCGTTGTGAAAAACATCCAAGTTTTCGGTGATAAATTCACTCAAACGCCCACTTGAAATTTTTACGCCGATGTCGCGCAATTGCGCTAACAATAACGGCTGAGTAACGTGCTGATGATACTGATACAAGATGTAGCTGATTAGCTCTTTGCCATAATGGCAACCTGTAAAGCCTTGGGGCATTTCACCCGAAACGTAATGACCATCGGGGCATTGGTACTGTGCTAGCCGATAACACGTGTTGTGGGTCTTGAAAATAATATCTTGGATAACGACTTCACGAAAACCTTTAAATACCGAATCCGTTGGGATATTTTCGGGTTGAATAACAACCGTTTCATCAATTCTTAACAACTTGGCTTTGCTGATTTTTTAGGCTTTATCTCTTTTTCGGGCAATTCTTTTTTAACTTCACCCTGTTTGTCCATTTGGGTGGCAGAGATAATGGGCTTTAGTGTTTCGTTTTTTAATTTCAGAATTTTTTGCTCAAGCTCATCAATTCGCTGGCTTTGCCACGCCAATAGCTCCAGCAACACGTCCACCAATGGAGTGCGTTCGCTTTCTACTATTTTTGGCAATTTTGGCTTTGGTGTGTTCATCGATCCATTTTAACTCAAAATACCTGTAACTAATGAGAATTTACTTCAAATCGCATAGAGTAACTGATTTTACTGGAATTTTTCGGAGCATTATTTGTGTAGCATCATTACCCTCACCTGCATTGGTTTGTGGGGACTATCAAAATTTGGAGCATCTCGGTTTTATTACTGTCAGTTATGTAACTATTGATAAAACACGGTAAAATCGTTAAGCGTAGCGTGAGTTTGCGATAAATTTTCTGGTGCAAAGGCGTTCACACCGACTCGCGCCAGATAAAACGCCTGATCTGCTAAATAGTTACCCACCGAGCGAATTTCGCCTTCATAACGATAACGATTTCGCAGTAAATAGGCTTGTGAAAAGCTGCGTCCGTCAGCAAAATCAACAACGTGCAATTCAATCAAAGCCAAATACTGCAAATCATTGGCGAGTACGCTCACATCATCGGTTGATGAAAGTCGCACACCCAAATTTTCGTTATGAGTTAGCAACTTCTCCTTTTCGGCTTGCCAACGTGCTAACGATACGCAAATATCGCCAGAAATAACGGGCGCATCGTCGTCTAAATACATCCACTGATTTTCAATAATTTTATAATCTTTAATGATTTGCATACACTTTCTCCTTGAATGGATAAATTCCAACACGTTTTACCGTATCTAAAAAGGTTTCTTCTTCCACTCGCTGTTGAACGTAAACGTCTAAAAGAATTTCAACCGTTTTCGCAATTTCTTTTTTAGGAACAGCTGGTCCTAAGCGTTCACCAATTGCAGCTTCGTTTGATGATGAACCGCCCAATGTAATTTGATACCACTCCACCCCTTTTTTATCGACACCTAAAATGCCAATATGTCCAACACTTTGGTGAGCGCAACCATTCATACAGCCAGACATATTGATATTCACCGAGCCAATATCGTGCAAATAATCCATGTCATCTAAAATTTCGTTGATTTCTTTTGCAATGCCAATAGAACCCGCATTTGCTAACGAACAAAAATCCAAACCTGGACAGCAAATCATATCCGTTGCTGCGCCGATATTGGGTGTTGCTAACTGTGCATCGTTCAATAATTGCCATAACTGAAATAAATCTGCTTGCTTTACGTCTGCGAAAACTAAATTTTGCCGATGCGTGCTACGAACTTCGCCAAAACTGTAAAGATCCGCCAAATCAGCAATCGTGTCTAATTGCTCAGAAGTTAAATCGCCAGGCGGTGTTTTTGGATGCTTTAATGATAAAAAGACGATGCAATACCCGTCCACTTTGTGTTTAGACGTGTTGTTTTCACACCATTTACCAAAAGCCTTGTTTTCATGTTTATATTGGTCAAATGTCAGATTTTTATCCGCATTTTTATCATAATTTAACTGTGCAAAATGGGCTTTCATTGCTGAAAAACGCGCTTCGTGGACTTCTAAATTATCACGAATAAGCTGCCATTCTTGTTCCACTAATTCCGAAAATTTTTCTAATCCCGTTTCTTTAACCAGAATTTTGATTCGCGCTTTATATTTATTATCACGACGACCAAACAAGTTATAAATTCTTAAAATTGCTTCCAAGTAAGACAAAATATGTTTTTTATCCAAAAATGGTTTAATAACTTGCCCAATAACGGGTGTACGTCCCAAACCACCACCAACTAAGACTTTGAATCCAACAATCCCTGCTTCATTTTTAACCAAGTGCAATCCAATGTCATGAAATTGCGTCGCCGCACGATCGTTTAATGAACCGCTCACAGCGATTTTAAATTTACGCGGTAAATAATCAAATTCGGGATGCAATGTTGACCATTGGCGAATGAGTTCGCAATAAGGACGAGGATCTTCAATTTCATCAACACTCACGCCAGCTAAATGATCGCTGGTTGTGTTACGAATACAGTTTCCACTTGTTTGAATTGCGTGCATTTGTACCTGTGCGAGTTCAGCCAAAATATCGGGGATTTGCTCTAATTTTGGCCAGTTAAACTGCACGTTTTGGCGTGTTGTAACGTGGCAATAATTTTTGTCATACGTTCGCGCAATGTGAGCGAGTGAGCGTAATTGTTTTGAATTTAATACCCCGTAAGGAACGGCTACGCGCAACATGGGAGAATGTGTTTGAATGTAAACACCATTTCTCAATCGCAAAGCGCGATAAGCGTCTTCTGACATTTCGCCGCTTAAAAATTGTTCGGTTTGCCGCCTAAATTGGGCGACTCGTTCTTCGATTAGAATTTGATCGTTATGATTGTATTGATACATAAATAATGGTTTTCATAGCTTACAAGAAGCGGTAAAAGTGAGCCGCAATAATATAGTACACGTCTTAAAATGACAAAATTTATTGGCTTGGATTCTTGCTTGGTGGTATTTAAGTGGTGATTATTTAAAAATCTCAACAAACCATTACCATCCCTTAATTTGAACTGATTGAACTGGCAATTTTTTATTTTGCAACCAACACTTCTGAAATTAGACCCGCGTAAAGTTTTGCACCGTTTGCCGTTAAATGAATACCGTCTTTTCCAAAAATGTTTTTCGCATTCATGCTGCTTTCGCGCCAATCAACAACGGTAACATTTTTATTTTTACTCGCGACCTCACTAAACAAACGATTATTCGCTGATTCGTAATTTCTGGGTAATTTCAAATTTATCAAAATAATTTTTTTTGTATCGCTTAACAAATTTACCAGTGTTGTCATTTGATTCGCGTTAATTGGACTGTTGTTTCCCAAATGAATAATTACCGTATCACTGAGCAAACCATTTTGTTTTCGTTCAGTCAAAATTTGAATCCCCTTGCTCAATTGCCGTCCGACTTGTGAATCAATGCTCAATTTAGGCAACCGTTTTAATAATTCTGGCGTAGCTCCCACCATCACAGAATCACCCAGTAAAAAAACAGCGGGCTTTTCACCCGCATCATCAATGGTTCTGATGCGATTGATATAACCTTTGCCATTTTTATTACGCTCAATTTGCACATTACTTTGCAGAGTGGGCGCAATCGTTTCATTTTGTTCGTCGGTAACGTCAGTTGATTTTTGCTCATTCACCTTTCTTTGCATTTGAGCCGCGAGCATCGCTTCATCTTGAATGAAAACCGCGTTTTCCATTGCCACAGTCAACATATTTGAATTTAATTCGGGCGAAAAAATAATTTGTTCAACCGCCAATTTCACAAGTTTTGTTTTAATAATCGGTGGTAATTCTTCAACCGTTTCATTGATGGCGTGTTGCTGAACTATTTCTAATTCTTGTTCTGTTGCAATGACCAAACTTGAACATCCCGCCAAACTCACACATCCAGTTAATGTCCAACATACAACGCGTTTTTTTTGTTCCGTGCCAGTTGATTTAAAGACCAATTCAATTGCACGTTCAATACAGCCGTTACGAATGGGTTTTTCAATAAAGCGAAAGGTTATTTCTGAAAAAAGAAAGGTTAATGTCATGCGGAAAGCTAACAATTGCAAGCCTTCTAGCGGTACATCGACAAACGGTTGCGTTAAACCAAAAACTGCCCAATGCCATAAATAAATCCCGTAAGCACGAATGCCTATCGCCCTAAAAATAGGATTGCTTAAAAACATCAAAGCAGGGCTGAAATAGTTTTGTTGAGAAATTAACAAGCACGCGCCAATAACGAAAGCGGTCAAAATTGAAACGCATAAAAACCCGCCTTGATACAAAAAAACATCAGAGGATTTCGCATAAACACAAAATAAAACCAAACCGACAATGCCAAATAAAGCTAAAAAACTTAGCAGGTCGAATTTAATTTTACTCAACGTGACTTCTGAAGATCGAACCCAAAACGCAACCAATGAGCCGATAAACAGTGCGCTAACACGCGTATCTGTGCCGAAATAAACCCGTGATGGATCTGAATTAGGTTCATAAAGCGTTGCCATCAAACAGGTCGAAATCAATGCAAACACTAAAATAGCAGAACACGCAATCCAACGCGGTAGCCGAAATAAAACAAGGCAAGCCAACGCCCACACAACATAAAATTGAAACTCTATTCCTAATGACCACAAATGCTCAAATAATCGCGGTCGTCCAATCAAATCAAAATAAGACCTTTCATTGATGATGTAATTCCAATTATTGGTGAACGTGATGCCGTAAATTAAATCATCACAAATTTGATGTATTTCGTCGGGAAAAAATAGCAACACACAAATCCACGTTGTTAACATCATCGTGAAAGCGGCAGGAATTAAACGACGGAAACGGCGAAACCAAAATTGTTTTAAATCGACACGTCCGTTTTTTTGCCATTCATCTAAAAGCAATTTTGTGATGATGAATCCGCTAATCACGAAAAAAATTTCAACACCTAAAAAGCCACCCGATAACCAAGTGTTGTCGCTGTGAAAGACCAATACCGCTAAAATTGCGATGGCACGAAGTCCGTCTAAATAAAACAAATAAGCATTCGATTTTTTTGCTGTCATGATGTTTATGAGTGAAAAATTAACGGTCAATGTGAAGGTTTTGCATATTCAAATGATTTTAAAAGAGAAGGCTTAATCGTGTTAAACACTTTTTCAGCCCATTGTGTTGCAATCAACGCGCCTTCTTTACCGCCGTAATGCAACCCATCACCGCCAGAAATCGGATATTTTGTGTATTTTCGGCTGTCGATAAGTTTGCAATGATGCAATTTTGATAGTTTTTTAAGTCGTGTGTAAACATCGTCAAGGTCAGTGGCTTTGAATTTTCGAGAATCGGGCGCACTAATCCAAATACATTGTCCACCTTTGTTTTCGAGCATCATCATCATCTTTTGAGTGTAAATTTCACGGTCTTCTTCACTCATCAATACAAGATTTGACCCCAACGCGACAATCGTTATTTTTGGTTTAATTTCGTTCAAAAGTTCGTAAAGTTTTGGCGTATTGCCTTTGAGTGTTTTATTTTCAAAACCGTTTGCTTCATGCCGCCAAAATCCACAATTTGTAGATTTACCTTCGAGCCACCAACGCGGTTCACTGCCGCAACTGGCAACGGTTGTTATCGCAACCTCAGAAAAATTTTGCTGTAAAAGCGTCGTTAAGGTGCGTCCAAAAACACCAACCGAATGTGAATCGCCAATAAATAATAAACGCTCTTGAATTTGCGTTTTTTTCGGCAAAATCGCCGCTGTTGCGGTCTTATCTTCTTTTCCAATCAGAGAACAAGAAAAAAGATTCGCAACAATGGAAATCGCTAAAATTCTGCTAATGCGTTGAAGATAATTCATTTCAACCTAAACTTTGTGTTTTCAGTTTCAATAGATACATTTTTTGTTTCAGTGCCTTTTTTGTGGCTTTCAAATTAGTTTTTTGTACAAAATAACCAATATTTTACATTTATGTTTGTTGTAAAATGACTTGCAACGTTGATTAACCGATTGTGCGTCAATTTTCAGAAAAATAACCCCTCCATGTCACCCGTTTAGCATTTGAACGCCCTAAAATTTATGACAGAAAAAAAAGCACTCATTCTTATTGTTGACGACAACCCAGAAAATATTCGTGTTTTAGGTGCGGCTCTAAAATCCCCCGAATACAATCTATCCGTCGCGCTCAATGGCGAATCAGCTCTCAATATAATCGAAAAAGAAAACCCTAGTTTGATTTTGTTAGACGTTATGATGCCTAACATAGATGGTTTTGAGGTGTGTAAACGATTAAAAAGCCATCCAAAAACCCAAGATATTGAAATTATTTTTATTACCGCCGCCGTTGATGTCGATCAAGAATTGATAGGTTTAAGTTTAGGGGCTGTTGATTACATTCATAAGCCCATTTCAATTCCAATTGTTCGCGCAAAAGTTGCTCTGCATTTAGAACGCGCCAAAAGTAAACGAGAATTGCAACTGAAAAACGAAGCATTAGCTGAAGTAAATCGGTTGCAAGCCGACATCGAACGCATCACGCACCACGATTTGAAAACACCGCTCACGGTCATTTTGGGCTATTCGCAACTTATTATTGATGAATATGACGCTATTTCTGTCGAGGAACAACACGAGCTTTTAAAATCTATCTATAAAGCGGGAACTAAAATTTTGCACATGGTGAATCATTCGCTTGATTTGTACAAAATGGAAATAGGCACTTATGAATACATTCCCGAATCTATCGCGCTCAACTTGTTAATTGAAAGCATTATTCAAGACTTACATTCAACAGCCACATTCAAAAAAATCAAAATAGACATCGATATTCAAACATTAGACGATAAAAATTTTGAAGCCGCCGCCGAAAAAGAATTGTCTTATTCGTTATTTGTTAATTTACTGCGTAACGCCATTGAAGCCAGCCCCGTTAACGGCATTATTTCGATAAAAATGTACTACGAAAATGAACAAAGCGTGATTTCGATTACAAATTCAGGCAGCGTTCCACAAGCCATTCGGGCAACTTTCTTTGATAAATACACGACATCTGGAAAAAAGAACGGTAACGGATTAGGCACTTATTCGGCTAAGTTAATGGCAGAAACCCAACGAGGCACAATTGGCATGGAAACAAACGACCATGAAACGTGCATCACCGTTCGATTACAGCGTTCCATCATCTAAATCACCAATACGTTCACACAGCGCATCAAAACGACTTAACGTCTTACTCAAATTCGTTATATCAAATAAATCAGCTTGTTTTTTAAGCCTGTTTGCCCATTCACTAAGTAATGGGCAATTATAATTGTCCGCGATTTGTATAAATTGGTCTGCGGTTTCAATCAATGACGTGATATTAAAACCGTCCGAAAGCACTAATTTTCTAAATTCATCTTGATATGCCGCCAATAACGCCAACAGTTCAGATAATTTTGCGGAATCCATAACAACGTTAATTTCATTCTCACTTTTACTTTTGCTTCCACTTTCATTTTTTAACGCGCCATCAAGCTCAATTTCTATTTCAGTCGATTTCAAATAGGTACAAATCGCTTTTAATAATGTGTTTTTACTTATTGGCTTGCACAGTTGCATATCATAGAAAGCAAACGATTTATCGCCAGATTCTTTTACCACCGACGCGCTAATCATAATAATTGGCATATTGGGGTGCGTGGCTTTCATTTGCTGACAAACACTATCACCATCTATATCGGGCAAACGTCTATCCATAAAAATCAAATCAAAAGTGTGTTGTTGCAACCTATTTAACGCCTCTTGACCCGTTGCCGCTTCAACAAATGTTAATTCATCAAATTCGGATAAATAAGAAAGAATCAATTCTCGATTGAGTGCGACATCATCAACCAATAAAATTTTTGCAGGTTTAAAACTAACTGGTGCGATGGATTCTTCAATTTTCATTCGATCTTCAATTTCACCATCAACCACCACGACATTTTTTAAAATAATCGAAAAACAAGTGCCCTGCCCTTCCACACTGCTCACGAAAACATTCCCGTTCATGGCTTGAAGTAATCTTTGACAAATCGTTAAACCCAGTCCCGTGCCACCATATTCAACACTTTGATTTTCTTGCTGGTTAAATGCCAAAAATATCTTTTGTTGCTGTGCTTCAGGAATACCAGTGCCGCTATCCCAAACATCAATGAGCAAATTAACCTTTTTATTCTCGACATCACTGCTTAAAACAGCCAATTTGATTTTTATTCCACCTTCGTGCGTAAATTTCAACGCATTGCCAACGATATTTAACAAAACTTGTCGCAAGCGAATTTCATCAAAAAGCACACAAGGCGGGCATTTTTCATCAATTGAAATGGAAAATGACAAACTTTTTTCGATAACTTGTTGAGAAAAAATAACACTCATATCGTCAAGCAAAAGCTCAAGTGACATGGGTTTATAGTGCAATGTCAGTTTGTTGGCTTCTATTTTCGACAAATCCAAAATATCGTTAATCAATTGCAATAACGTTTTTCCACTACGGTGAATCGCGTCAAGATAATAATGCTGAGTGGGCGACGTAATTAACATCGATAAAATTTCAGAAAATCCTAAAATGGCATTCATCGGCGTGCGAATTTCGTGACTCATGTTTGCGATAAAAATGGATTTAGCCTGATTTGCTTGTTCTGCTTTTGCTTTTGCTACCAGTGCGTTAGTTTTAGCTATAAACAATTGATCTGATTGCATTTCAATTTCTTTTTCAATCAATTTGCGCTGTGTAATATCGCGTGATGAAACAAAAAGAACACGTTCACCGTTAAAATCGATGTAACAATAACTTATTTCAACATCATAGATTGTGCCGTCTTTGCCACGATGGCGACTTTCAAATTGATCACGAGTAGATTGATTGAATAATTCCGCTAATTTCAGCGGCAATTCTTCAATTGAAAATCCCGCATCCCATTGTGAAACGTGCATCCCTATCATTTCATCTCGATCATAACCAAGCATTGAGCAAAAAGCGTCATTGCATTCGATGATATTGCCATGCTCATTCAATATGTGAATCCCATCGCTGGCATTACGCAAAAACACTGCGTTTTTATCACTTTCAATTTGTAACTTAATTTCCGTGTTTTTGTACTTGGTGACATCTTCGTGGCTAATAACAACGCCTAATTTTGAACCTTTTAATGCCGTAGCGGTGACATTAAACCATCTTTTTTCCGTTAGTGAGTGACAGGGATATTGATAAGAAAATAAATCCGTTTTGTAAGTTAATACGTCTAAAATCCCTTTATTCATAGTCGCCGCATCGTCAGAGATTTCGCCATCATCATCAACACACTCTTGACAAATTTTTACATAATTTAAACCAATCGTATCAATCGTAATTCCGTTATTTTTGCCATATTCCACCCAAGCATTATTCACGGCAATAATCACCCCCTGTTCATCTAAAACCGCAATATGGGCAGTCAATGAATTGAGAATGCTAATCGTGAGAGCTTCACTATCACTCAATTTTTGTTCGCTTTTCTCAATGTTTTCTTCAATTTTTAATCGAGATTTTTTTTCTGCTATATTACGAAGTTCGGCTTGTACGATGCGATATAAAGCAATGCCAATTAAAATCAAAAAAGCACCACTTATTCCCAACTCAGCATAAAAGTTATCGCGCCATTTGTTTAGCGATTCGTCTTTAGAAACGCCAACTTGAATATAAAAAGGATAATGTTTAAGCGTGCGAAAACTTGAAATTCGCATGACGTTATCAACCGAAGAAAGATGCTGAACCGTCCCCGAAGCAATTCCCGAATCAATTTTTTGTCGTATTGTATTGTTAGGCGAGGGAATTTGGTTGATGGCGGATTCAAGTGACGGCATTATCAATTGGTGAGTTTTACTGTTTCTCATTGAAACCCCGCCATTCTCGCCAATTTGAAATAATTTCAGCTGTTCATTTTGCCCCTGTAAATCAATCAATAACGTCGTAATGCCTAAAAATTTTCCTTGGGAACTGTAAATGCCGTGCGCCACAACCATTGACATACGATTGTTTGTTCGTGCAATCAGTGCTTCTGAAAATAACAGGTTATCCGTTTTTTTTTCTTTTAGTTTCATGAAAAATGGACGATCTGCGACATTGGTTTTGGGCGTATTTTCGTCCGATGCGTAAAGCATATCGCCGTTAGAATCAAAAATATAAGTGGCAGACACTTCTGGAAAATCGGTGATTAACTGATTCATATTTTTGGCAATCATCTGTTTATTTTTTACTAGATCTGTTGCGTAAGTTGCAAATATCATAAGAATGTAGGAAAGTAGGAGGCCCAACCAGTAAGAAGAGCCTCCATGTCGATAAGGTATATCAAAATAAAAAAGAAGCCAACAACATTTAATCGTTTGTTTGGCGTTTCGGTCTCTCAGTTTGAACAAATTCTTGCAAAGGTTGATCCCGAGTGGAACTCAAGGGTCTTAGGTCAATACAAACGGCCTGGCCGGCATTATGCCTTAGATCTCGAAGATATGGTCTTGATGCTGCTGCTATATTACCGAAGCTACATAAGCCAGGAATTTGTGGGATACTTGTTTAACCTTGATAAATCCAGGGTATGCCGCATTATACAAAAGCTTGAGCCTATTCTAGCGAAGGCTACAGCCATCTCTAAACGTAAACACCTTTCTAAGAAAGACGTAGAAGATCTGATCGTGGATGCCACGGAACAGCCTATTGAGAGGCCTAAAAAGGGCCAGAAGCCTTACTATTCTGGGAAGAAGAAACGTCACACAATTAAGACAGAGATTCGAACAAATCTTAAGGGCCGTATTGTCTACGTGTCCAAATCCCATCCAGGAGCAACCCATGACTTTAATCTCCATAAGCAAGAGCCGCCGCTGCCCTCTAAATCACGTGCGTTTGTTGACTCAGGATATCAGGGATTGGATAAGATCCACAGGGCTGTAGAGCTTCCCTATAAGGCTACGAAAACTAAACCATTAGACGCCGAGGAAAAGGAATACAATCATGCGCTATCGCGCATTCGCGTGAAAGTAGAGAACATATTGGGGGATATTAAGACCTTCAAGATTCTGGCAGATCGTTATCGTAACAAGCGTAAACGCTATAACGTAAAGTTCCAAATCATTGCTGGTATCGTCAATATCAAGAATGGATTTACTCCAGCCTAGCAAAAACCTTAACGAACCACTAGCAAAGGCCTTGCTTTCTTTAATCCCATTCCTAACAGGCCTACTTACGCAATAGGTCTAATGCATCTTCAGGGCCGCCAGCA
>CAIRCR010000108.1 GCA_903877065.1 uncultured Pseudomonadota bacterium | reverse complement strand
TTTCACTTCTACCGTTAATTCGTCGCCATCAATTTGTGTAATTTTTGCCATTGGATTTGGATTTACTGTTTTTTGGCAGATTTTCTCATAACTACCACATTAAATGGAATCAGCACCCTGTTTTAGTAATCACTGCCCAGCCGAATCAGAAATTACGCGCATTAAAAGCGGGTGCAGAAGATTTCATCAGCAAACCGTTTGAAATGGCAGAAGTCTTGGTGCGTGTTCACAATATGTTAAAAATTCGCCTGCTAAATAAAGAACTTCATAGTTATAACGACGTATTAGAACAACGCGTGCGTGAAAGAACAGCGGATTTAAAAGAAGGTTATCAAGAAACCATTTTTACAATGACCAGAGCCGCTGAACATAAAGACGAAGACACAGGCGCACACGTTCAACGCATTAGTTATTACAGTCGAGTGCTTTCTGAAGCGTTAGGAATGGATGAAGAATTTATTGAAAATATCTTTTTTGCCAGTCCAATGCACGATATTGGCAAAATCGGCGTGCCTGACCATGTTTTGCTAAAACCAAGCAACTTTGCACCAAATGAATGGGAAGTGATGCAAGAACACGCGGCAATGGGCGCGAAAATTCTCGGAAATAGTAAATCGCCTTATTTAAAAATGGGGGCAGAAATTGCACTCAATCATCATGAGCGTTGGGATGGCAGCGGTTATCCTAATGGTAAAAAGGGAGAGGATATTCCTATTTCAGCGCGAATTATGTGCATTTGTGATATTTACGACGCACTTCGCAGTAAACGTCCTTACAAACCCGCTTTTGACCATGAAAAAACCGTTGAAATCATTATTAACGGTGATTCTCGTACACAACCCGAACATTTCGATCCCTTAATTCTCGAGGCATTCAAGCTAAATCATCAAATGTTTTGCGATATTTTTGACGAATATGAGGCATAAAAATCATGGCAACTTACAGCATCACTCTTAATTTTGATAAAACTGTTAGTACACCTTATCAATTAGCTTTTCAAACTGCCGCGACACGTTGGGATAGTATCATTACGGCAGATTTACCCGATTATGAAGGTGTGCATGACCTTGTTATCAGTGTTTCAATGCCTGCTATTGATGGTGTTCATGGCATTTTAGGGCAAGCAGGTTCTACGGCGTTACGTCCCATTAGCAATTTACCTTACCTAGGCGTGATGCAATTTGATATTGCCGATGTTATCGATATGGCGAAAAAAAACACCTTGCCTGACGTAATTTTTCATGAAATGGGACACGTTTTAGGTTTTGGGAATTTGTGGCAAACGGATAATTTGAAAAACAGCACAGGCTATATCGGCATTCATGCCCTTGCAGCGTATCAAACTTTGTCAAAACTCACGACAGCAACCAGCATTCCAATTGAAACAAACGGCGGTTCTGGCACGGCAGGCGTGCATTGGGATGATTTAACCTTTGGTTCTGAATTGATGACAGGCTACACCAGCAATGGCGTAATGCCTTTAAGTGCGATGACTATCGGCGCATTGGAAGACTTAGGTTACAGCGTTGATTACAGCAAAGCAGATTCTTACTCAATGCCCACGCGTGTAGAACTTGCAAATTTACAAGAGTCAATCGTTGGTTCATTCATAGCTAATAACACAGCAACATCTAGTGATGATGTGCTATTAGGCACTATTCGCAACGATAAATTATTGGGATTAGCAGGTAACGACACGCTTTTAGGTTTAGACGGTAATGACACCTTAGACGGTGGAGCGGGCTGTGATGTGATGAAAGGTGGAAACGGTGACGATACTTATGTTGTTGATAATACGGGTGACTTGGTGGTTGCTGGAACCGATACAGGTGGCATTGATACCGTTAAAAGCTCTGTCAGTTATACCTTGCCGCGTAATGTTGAAAACTTAATATTGACAGCTTCAAAAACCATTAACGGCACAGGCAATGTTGGCAATAACGTTTTGACTGGAAATTTAGCAAATAACAAACTCAGCGGTGGATTTGGAAACGACACGTTGAATGGTGGATTTGGAAAAGACACGCTAACAGGTGGCGCGGGACTTAACGTATTTCTTTTTAATAGCAAATTATCGGTAACGAATATCGATAAAATCACTGATTTCGTGGTCACAGACGATAAAGTTTATTTAGAAAATGCCATATTTTCTAAACTTACCAAAACAGGAATTGTGAATGCCGCGTATTTTAAAATCGGTGCAATAGCCACTGATAATAACGATTATCTAACTTACGATAAAACGACGGGTGGATTGTTTTACGACAATGACGGAAATGGTGTTCATGTAGCGATACAAATCGCTGTATTGAGTTTGAATTTAGCGATGACGAATAATAATTTTTTTGTACTTTAAATAAACTTCATCTGGTAACGAAGTTCTTTCGATATGTTATTAAAAAAAGGAAATAGGAGGCATTGTGCCTGTCACAAATCCCACTTCAACGGCAATTTTTAAAGCCTTAATCGCGTTGAAAACCCGCAACGGCATTATTTTTTCACCTCACCCGAATGCAAAAAACTGCACCATTGCCGCCGCAAAAGTAGTGCTAGATGCAGCCGTTACAGCGGGTGCGCCAGCGGGAATTATCGGTTGGATTGACGAGCCGACTTTGGAATTATCACAAGCCTTAATGAGCCATTCAGACGTAAATTTAATTTTAGCAACAGGCGGAACGGCGATGGTTCATGCCGCGTGTTCATCGGGAAATCCGTCGCTTGGTGTAGGTTCAGGAAATACGCCAGCGTTAATTGATGATTCGGCAGATATTAAAATGGCAGTGTCATCGATTTTACTGAGTAAAACCTTTGATAACGGCATGATTTGCGCGTCAGAACAGGCGATTGTGGTTGTCGATTCCCGTTATGAAGCGGTCAAAGCTGAATTTAAAAAACGCGGTGCGTATTTTTTGAATGAAGAAGAAAAGGAAAACGTGTCCGCAATTTTGTTGTTAAAAAACGGTCATATAAACCCTGAAATTGTTGGAAAATCCGTTATTCAACTTGCCGAATTAGCTGGAATTTCTGTGCCACAAGGGACGCGTATTTTAATTGCTGAAGTCCAAAAAATTGGCGAAACCGAACCGTTTTCGTATGAAAAATTGTCGTTGATTTTGGCGATGTATCACGCGAATAATTTTGAGGATGCGTTACAAAAAACTAAAGCCTTAATCGAATTTGGTGGATTAGGTCACACAGCCGTTATTTATGCAGATCCTTCGGCAACTGAACATTTTATTGAATTTAGAGAAACATTAAATGTGTGCCGTATCTTGATTAACACGCCGTCCTCACAAGGTGCGAGCGGGGATTTGTATAATTTTCGTTTAGAACCTTCTCTCACATTAGGTTGTGGGACGTGGGGTGGCGGTGTTGTAAGCGGCAACGTAGGACCTATGAATTTATTGAATATCCAAGTAATTGCCGACCGTCGTGACAATATGCTGTGGTATCGCGTGCCGCAAAAAATTTATTTTAAACCTGGTTGTTTGCCGACCGCGTTGCAAGACTTAAAAGGACGAAGCCGAGCTTTTATTGTGACAGGCAAACATATTTTTAATTCTGGGATGGTGCAGGAAGTTAGAGCTGCGTTAGAGCAACTCGATATAACGTTTCGGATTTTTTACGACGTTGAAGCGAATCCGTCAATGTCCACAGTTAAACGTGGTTTAGCAGAAATACAAGGTTTTCAACCCGATGTGATTATCGCTTTCGGTGGCGGTTCGCCGATGGATGCGGCAAAAATTATGTGGCTGATGTATGAACATCCTGAAGTAGAATTTGCAGGCATGGCAACACGATTTATGGATATGCGAAAACGGGTTTATGAATTACCGCCACTTGGAAATAAAGCAATTTTGGTCGCTATTCCCACCACATCTGGCACGGGTTCAGAAGTAACGCCGTTTGCGGTAGTCACAGACGACAAAACAGACAGAAAATATCCGCTGGCTGATTATTCCTTAACGCCGAGTATTGCCATTATTGATTCACAACTGGTGATGAAATTACCTAAAAATCAAACGGCTTTCGGTGGTATTGATGCGCTAACGCACGCTTTAGAATCATTGGTTTCACCGTTTGCCAGTAATTTCACAATGCCTAATTCACTTGAAGCAATACGATTACTATTTAAATACTTACCAAGCGCGTATAGTGAAGGCGAAACCAATCCTAACGCTAGGGAGCGCGTCCATTATGCCGCGACCATTGCAGGCATGGCGTTTGCCAATGCTTTTTTAGGAATTTGTCATTCTCTTGCACATCAATTGGGTTCAACGTTCCAGCTCCCACATGGACTTGCAAACGCATTGCTTATCACTCATGTGATTCGCTACAACGCAACAGATAAGCCGTTTCGTCAAGCTTCACTTTCACAATATCATTTTCCAAATGCAAAAGAGCGTTACATAACCTCTGTGAAGTATTTGAATTTGATTTGTGATGATCAAAATACAGACAAAATTGAACTGTTAATTAAAAAAATAGAACAATTAAAACAAGCGGTTGATATTCCACATAGTTTAAAAGATGCACTACCTGAGATAAACGAAAAAACTTTTTTAGCGGCAGTTGACATCATGGCAGAACACGCCTTAGACGACCAATGCACAGAAACTAATCCGCGTGCGCCTTTGCTTGATGATTTAAAAAAATTATATTTAGAGGCGTATTACGGCACAGCAATCGATTGAATAAAAAATGCCGTGAAAAACCTGCATTATTTTTCATCAACAAAAGGAAAAATCTTCATCATGGTATTACATAAAAAAATACGGTTTTTAAGACTCAATAAAGGTTGGTCACAAGAAATAATGGCAGACAAATTAGAGATGTCGCCAAACGGTTATGGCAGCATTGAACGTGGAGAAACCGATGTACAAATTTCTCGCATTTTGCAAATCGCCAAATTATTTGAAGTGAATGTATATGATTTATTTCAAGAGTTAGAGAGGGAAAATGCGTTTAATTCAAAGAGAGGCCATAACATTGAAATACGAAACAACGAGAACTCACGTTGCTATTTTGGAGAAACAGAGAAAAAGGCAAATCAATGTCAAAGCGTACGTCAACAACTCGAATTTAATGTTGAAAAGCAAATTGTTATTATTGAACAGCAAGAAAAAGAAATTTCTTTACTAAAACAATTGAATGAATTACTGGGCTGTGTCGCAAAAAATTCAGAAAAAATGCGAAAATGGCAAATCTAATTTTGTAATTTTTAGGGTATAGCCAAAATTACTTTTCAATACAAACAAAAAAACCCAAAATCTATGATTTTGGGTTT
>CAIRCR010000107.1 GCA_903877065.1 uncultured Pseudomonadota bacterium | reverse complement strand
CTCAAAAGGGTGAACCCATTGGTAAAAAACAAGTTTCGACGCTCGTTGACAGTGACGTTGTGAATTTAGTGATTGGCGACGTTGTGCCTTAATGTTCACGCTTCTTAAATAACATTTCTCGCGCATGAGCTAGCGTGTTTTCGGTCAATTCCACACCGCCCAGCATTCGGGCGGTTTCGATAACACGCTCTTCATCGTTTAATAATCTAACTTGCGAGGCGGTCATGTCGGCATGATGTTGTTTTTCGACGTACAAATGTTGATGGGCTTGCGCGGCAACTTGCGGTAAATGTGTCACACACAACACTTGTCGATTGCCACTAAGTTGACGTAATTTCTGCCCGACAATTTCTGCGATGCCACCACCAATTCCAGAATCCACTTCGTCAAAAATCATCGTTGGAGTCGTTTTATCATTCGCAGTTGTCACTTGAATCGCTAAACTGATTCGTGACAATTCGCCGCCCGATGCCACTTTTGCCAAAGGTTTTGGCGGTAAACCGACATTCGCGCTAATTAAAAATATCACGCTATCGTTGCCGTTTAATTTCGGTGTATCGCTGACTAATGCCGTCACATCAATCAAAAACTCACCGTTTGGCATTCCTAATTCTTTCATCATTTGCGAAATGTGTTGTTGCAATTTTTTCGCACTTTTTTGCCGTTGTGCGGACAACTCCGAAGCAAATGGAATGTAAGCATTTTGATAATTGGCGGTTAATTGCTCTAATTCTGCGATGCGTTCACCGCAACTATTGATTTGCTCTAATTCATTTTCTAATCGCTGTTGAAATGCCAATAATTCATCTGGCTTAACGTGATGCTTGCGACTTAAATCTTGCAACACACCAATTTGTTGTTCGAGTTCTTGTAATTGTGCGGGATCGGCTTCTTGGCTTTCTAAAAAATGCCGTAATTCGTAAGCGGCTTCTTCAATTTGAATTTGTGCTTCGTTAAGTAGTGCGTTGACTGTGTTTAATTCAGGCGCAAATTGCAATAAATGTGTCAGAGCTTTCAATGAATTTTTTAACAATCGATGCACCGATTTGTCAGCTTCATAAAGCGTATCGAGTTCATTTTGTCCAACACTTAAAATCTGATCTAAATTGGCTAATTTTCGGTGCGTATCCGACAATGCCGTAAAATCAAATTGTGCTAAATTCAGATCTTGTAATTCGTCGAGTTGATAGCGTAATAAGGCTTCGCGTTGCTCGTCTTCATTACGTTTTTTTTGTAATTGCTGTAATTCGTATTGCGCGGCTTGCCAATTACGAAAGCAATTATTGACTTGCTCAAGTAACGCGCTATTTTTACCGTAATTATCAAGTAAACGGCGTTGTTCCTCGCTTTCAAGTAATGTTAAATGTGCGTGTTGACCGTGAATTTCAACTAATTGGCGGGTGAATGTTTGTAGTGTTTGCAGTGTGACGGGGCGATTATTGATATAGGCTTTAGAACGTCCATCACTGCCCACAACGCGACGAATTAAACATTGCTGATTTTCGTCTAAATCGTTTTCTTGTAACCAGGTTAAAGCTGTGGGTTGCGCCGTTAAATCAAATTCTAAATCGATTTCGGCACGTTTGCAGTTTGGTCGAACGTAATCAGCCGTTGCTCTTTCACCTAATGCAAGTCCGAGCGCGATGAGTAAAATTGATTTTCCCGCGCCCGTTTCGCCCGTTAAAACAGTCATGCCTTGCGTTAAATCGAGTTGCAAGGCTTTGACAATAGCAAGATTGAGGATATTAAGATTTAGTAGCATCTAATAATTGACGTAACTCAGCAGGCATTTCGAGTGTTTCTAAATCCCAGTTTTCGTGAACCAAAACATCATGCAAACACGTTTGCAAAATGTCATGCGCTTGACTAGCCGCCTTGGCAATCAATTGATGTGTTTTCATATCTAACATGGATGAAGATCCACTCATGCAGGCTTGTTGATAATTAAACAATTGTTGTAAATGCACAATTTGAGCCGAAACCTGACTCGGACAAGCACATCTGTAAATAAAACCTTGTTCACGGATGTGTTCTAATTGACTGTCGGAGTATTTTATATTTAGTTCCATGATATTAAACCTTCTTTTTGTTATTGTTTTGATGTTGCGGTTAAAAATCCTACACAATAAAAAACCGCCTGTAAATATCAAAATACAAGCGGCTTTGTATGTTTAAAAAGTTAAATTTTGCCTTTCGCAAAATCAATTAAAGCGCGTGCATTTGGCAATAAATCGCCATCGAAAACATTTAATGAAGCACAAATTTTATTACGAATAACCTCATAAGAATGTTTTGTGATGACTTCATTTTCTTTTGATAAATTCGCCGACACCCATGATGGAATTGGTTTTTCACATAATTCACGCCCATAATCGAGACATTTTTGACTAATATCTCTAGCGAGTTGGTGATAATGTTCCATCTGCTCCTTATCACCACTGCTTTTAGCGGCTTGATATGCTTCATCACGGAGAATAATTTCATGCCGTAAATCTTCTAGCGATTTTAAAAGTTTATTCGCTTCACGCAAAACAGCTTCTGGACTTTCCTGAACATTTTGAAAACGATGTTTTTTAGTGGTTGGTCTTAATCGTAGACTCATAATATTTTCTCCTTTATTTTGTTTTAAATTAACTGAATCGTTGCCGTTTCAATCGTAATCAATTTTTGTTTGTATAGCGCACCAATAGCTTGTTTAAATACTTTTTTGCTCACGCCTAACAGTGTGTAAATGGTATCGGGATCACTTTTATCACCGACTGCCAACATTCCCCCATTTTCGCGTAACATTTGTAAAATTTTATCGGTCAATGTCGTCACCTTCCCATAACCAATTTCGTGCAGTACCAAATCCAAACGCAGATCATCTCGAATTGTTTTAATGTACCCGTCAACGTGCTGACCTTTTCGCAGGGTTTGAAATACGTCGCTGTCATAAATTAAGCCCCAATAAGCATTATTCACAATGGCTTTAATTCCTAAATCAGTTTGATCGGTAATCAGCAAGTCTACTTTTTGTCCAACGTTAAAATCTCCGATTTCTACTTTGTCGGCAATATATTTCGCAATTTTAGTTGTGGCAACAGCGCGAGCTTTATCATCTAAAAATATTTTGAAAAAATAAGATTCGCCAACTTCTAATTCGTGATGTTGTTCGCTAAATGGTACGAGCAAATTTTTTTCAAGTCCCCATTCTAAAAATGCCCCGTAATAATTTACCGAAACAACTTTAAGATAAGCAATATCATCGACTTGCGCCATCGGCAGTTTTGTTGTTGCCGCTAAATGCCCGTCATTATCAGTGAAAACAAAAACAGTCACGCTATCATCTAATTCGTATTTTTTTGGTTTTTTATCCGCCAATAAAACCTGTTTGCTTGAACTATCACTTAAATAAATTCCAGAACTATTGTTTTTGCTCACTTTGAGCGTATTTATTCTACCAATGTTAATCATAAGAAAACGTGGCTTGACCAGTTGGTTTGATTATTGAATTGCTCGAATTGTAGCACGAAATTTAAGCACAAAATGAACAAGGATAAACACGTTTGAAATCCACTCACACAATTTCAACACGTGGCGTAATACCGCAAACGAGTGTGTAAGGAATGGTGTCGGAACAAATTGCAATTTCTTCAACGGGCAAATTTTCACCCCACAAAATGACATCGTCGCCAGCTTTTGCTGTGGAATTTAAACCCAAATCAACGGTAATCATATCCATTGAAACCCGTCCCACAAGTGGCACACGTTCACCATTGACTAAAACTGGTGTACCCATTTTAGCGTAGCGTGGATAACCATCGCCGTAACCAATTGCTACAACACCTAATTTCGTTTCATGCGGACTTGTCCAAGTGCCACTGTAACCAACTGTTTCATCAGCGGCAACGTGACGCACCGCAATCAATCGTGAATGCAAACTCATCAACGGTTGTAACCCCAATTGTTTACCTGTCGAATCCGCAAAAGGTGAAATACCAAACAACATAATACCTGCACGAACCCAATCGGTATGCGAGGTTTGCCAAGCCAAAATTCCTGCCGAATTTGCGATACTTTTTTCACCTTCGTAATTTGCCGTGAGTTGGTTAAATAATGCGATTTGATGCAACGTTTTTAAGTCATTTTTATCGTCTGCATTAGCAAAATGCGTCATAAAATTGAGTGGTTTTTTAACGGCTTTACACACATTTAATTGTTCATAAACAGAGGTAACTTCATGTGATTTGAAACCTAAACGATTCATTCCCGTATCTATTTTTACCCAAGTATTTAATGGTTTTGATTGATGTTGCTGCTGATTTAAAATTTCCAACTGATGCGGTGAATGCAGAGAGGCTTCTAAATCGTAATTCAACAAATTTTGTAATTCTTCGCATTCAGTAAAACCTTCCAAAATCACAATACGTTGTTGTAAACCCGCTTTACGCAAACGCACACCTTCTTGAACTCGTGCCACCGCAAAACCATCGACTAAACCATTCAATGTTTGCGCGACACGCAATAAACCGTGTCCATAAGCGTTAGCTTTAATGACTGCCATGATTTTGGAATTAGGTGCTACCAAACGTGCTTGTTGAACATTGTGTGCAATGGCTTTGAAATTGATGACGGCGTAAGCGGTGCGAATCATAAAATTGTAATCCTTAGTTTAAAACGGTCATTTTCACGACGCAGATTTGATTTTTTAAATTCTTAAATTTGTTTTTGTATATTTTCATTTTATATTTCATGTCTTCGTTGCCTGCACTTGAAAAACGTTGATTTTTCAGCCAATTTTTTAATATCAATTTTAGAATGTTTTGATTTCGTTTTTGCAAATGAATAGGGTTACCCATTGATGAAACGTTTCTATTATGCTTTAGAATCGCTGTTCATGAAAAAATCTGATGATTAAGAATGAGTAAAAAATATGGGCGAGTAAACGATTGTTAAGATGCCATCAATTTTTAGTTTTAAATGTTTGAATATGAAAATGTTCACAGAGTTGTCCAATAACCGTTTCGATTCGACGACGAATGAAATTCGACTCAGAAAGTGTGACCAGAATTTAAGCGGAATATGCGACTGACAATTGCAAAGATACGTTACCAGAACTGTGCAAGACGTTTGAACAGACGAAATTGCAGTAGATTAAGTGTTGATAACAATGGTGCCCAGGGGCGGAATCGAACCGTCGACACAAGGATTTTCAATCCTTTGCTCTACCGACTGAGCTACCTGGGCTTTTCAAATATAAGTGGAAAATAGGAATGCTTTGACATGGTGCCCGGGGGCGGAATCGAACCGTCGACACAAGGATTTTCAATCCTTTGCTCTACCGACTGAGCTACCCGGGCAAACATTTTTTGAGAGCGGGTATTAAACTCGATTAGCTGTGCCTCGTCAATCACTATTCCTATTTTTAACAACATTAACTGCTTAAATCGCGTAAAATCAGTATTTTTAACGGCTAAATTCACCTAAAAATTATGGTCTGGAAACCTCACGTTACCGTTGCCGCAATTATTGAACATGAGCAACGTTTTTTATTGGTCGAAGAAACCACGCCTTATGGCGTGCAGTTCAATCAGCCCGCTGGACATTTAGAAGAACACGAAGATTTAATTGAAGCGGTACAACGCGAAGTTTTAGAAGAAACGGCGTGGCATTTTACCCCTGAATTTTTAGTTTCTGTGCAGCTTTGGCGACGTAATCAAAGCAGTCCAACGTTTGTGCGATTTTGTTTTGGCGGACAATGTTACAACTACCAGCCCCAACAAGCCCTCGATGAGGGCATTATTGCAACACACTGGCTCACTCGTGACGAAATCGCCACAAAATCATTGCGTAGCCCGCTTGTTTTAACGTCCGTTGATGATTATTTCAAAGATCAACGTTACCCTCTTTCACTCTTAAAATCGTTTCTGGATTATGCCTAAAAACATTATCGTCGGAATGTCTGGCGGCGTTGATTCCTCCGTTACCGCGTTACTTCTGCTCGAACAAGGGCATCATGTGACAGGCTTATTTATGAAAAATTGGGAAGAAGATGATGGCACAGAATTTTGCACTACGATGCAAGATTTAGCTGACGCGCAACAAGTGTGTGACACGCTTGGAATCGAATTAAAAACTGTAAATTTTGCTGCTGAATACTGGGATGAAGTTTTTGAAGTATTTTTATCCGAATTCAAAGCCGCTCGCACGCCAAATCCTGATATTTTGTGCAATAAGCACGTTAAATTTAAAGCATTTTTACATTACGCCATTGATGATTTAGGCGCAGATTTTATTGCAACAGGACATTACGCGAGAGTTGCCGAAAAAAACGGCGAATTTCAATTGCTCAAAGGTTTAGACCCAAACAAAGAACAAAGTTATTTTTTATACACGTTGGGACAAAAACCGTTGTCGCGCACCTTGTTTCCGATTGGACATTTACACAAACCAGAAATTCGAGCAATGGCGGAACGTGCTGGTTTTACAAACGCAAAAAAGAAAGACAGCACAGGAATTTGTTTTATTGGTGAACGTAAGTTTAGCGAATTTTTAAAACGCTATTTGCCCACGCAATTGGGTGAAATGCGAACACCTGGAGGTCAAGTTGTTGCAAAACATCACGGCTTAATGTATTACACGCTCGGACAGCGGCAAGGCTTAGGTATCGGTGGTGTAAAAAATGCACCCGATGAACCGTGGTATGTTTTGAATAAAGACGTTGTAAACAACATTTTAATTGTTGGTCAAGGTCACAATCACCCGTTAATGTTGCATAATTCACTGATTGCCACACAACTCGATTGGTGCAGTAATCGTCCGTTGACTGAAACGCTAATTTGCAAAGCCAAAACACGTTATCGCCAAGAAGATCAAGATTGTTTGGTAAAGCCATTAGATGATGAGCGTTATCAAGTTATCTTTTCACAACAACAACGCGCCATTACCGAAGGGCAATCGGTTGTTTTTTATCAAGGCGACGTTTGTTTAGGCGGCGGCATTATCGAATCGAAAGCAAATATCGTATACCCACAAGGTGCTGCTAAACTTTTATAATTCCCCTGTGATTCATGCGATTAACCGAACTAAACCTTAAACTTATATTTTTAATTTTTGGAGAAAACAATGACTTTTTTAGTAACTTTTGTATTGATGTTAGCCGTTATTGCAATTATGGCAGTTGGTGTAATTTTTGGACGGCGCGCAATTAAAGGTTCGTGTGGTGGTGGCATGGCAAAAGCCGAATGTGTTTGTGTTGAAAAATGTGATAAACGCAAAAAATTCGATGCAGAACAAACAGCGGCAAGTTTAAGCAATTAAGCGTAACGTTATGCCAGCAAAATCTACAGCTCAAATTTATACTTGGCGTTACATTCTGTCGATTGCACGGCAACATAAAAAGCAACTGGTTTCAGCGCATTTTATTGCAATTTTCGCCACAATTGTCAGTGTCCCCGTGCCACTTTTGATGCCGTTATTGGTTGATGAAGTCTTGCTCAATAAACCAGCAGTTGTAGTACAAACAATCAATGCGTTGTCACCGTTAGAATGGCAATCACCACTACTTTATATTGTCGCAGTGTTGCTATTGACTGTATTTTTGCGATTTTTGGCGATGATTTTAAACGTGTGGCAATCACGCCAATTTACTTTGATTGCCAAAGATATTGTGTTTCGTATTCGTGCGGAATTGATTGGGCATTTACAAACCATTTCGATGGCTGAATACGAAAGTTTAGGTTCGGGAACAGTCAGTTCATATTTGGTTAAAGATTTGGACACAATTGATAATTTTGTTGGCACGACGGTAAGTAAATTATTGGTTGCTGTGCTGACAGTGACGGGAACAGCTGCGATTTTGTTGTGGATGCACTGGCAATTAGGGTTGTTTATTTTGTTGCTAAATCCTGTCGTGATTTATTTCACCCGCGTGGTTGGGGCAAACGTAAAACATCTCAAAGCAAAAGAAAATTCAGCTTACGAAATTTTTCAACAATCACTGACCGAAACGCTTGAAGCCATTCATCAAATTCGTGCCAGTAATCGTGAACAGCATTATTGTGAGCAATTGATTGATTTGGCTCAAACGGTTAAAAATAATTCCAGCGCGTTTGCTTGGAAAAGTGAAGCCGCGTCGAGGTTGAGTTTTTTAGTATTTTTATTTGGGTTTGATATTTTTCGCGCTTGCGCGATGTTGCTGGTGTTTTATTCCAATTTGACCATCGGGCAAATGCTCGCGGTGTTTGGTTATTTGTGGTTCATGATGGCACCCGTTCAAGAAATTTTAAACATTCAATACGCGTTTTACAGTGCAAAAGCCGCACTGACACGCATCAATAAATTAACCACTTTACGTCAAGAACCGCGTTATCCACATCAAAAAAATCCGTTCACCAATAAACAAACCGTGTCTGTTCGAGCCGATAATTTACATTTTAGTTATGGCGACAAAAAAATTCTCAACGGTATTCATTTGCATATTAAAGCAGGTGAAAAAGTTGCGTTAGTGGGTGCAAGTGGCGGCGGTAAATCAACGTTAATTCAAATTTTAATCGGTTTATACCCAACCACATCGGGAAAAATTTTGTTCAATGACGTACCGATTGAACAAATTGGTTTAGATGTTGTGCGTGAAAACGTCGTAACCGTTTTACAAAATCCCATTTTATTTAATGACACCATTCGAGCCAATTTAACGCTGGGCAAAGAAGCCAATGACAAACAATTATGGAACGCTCTGAATATTGCTCAATTAGCAGAAACGGTAAAAGAATTGCCACAAGGTTTAGAAACGATTGTGGGGCGAGGTGGAATGCGTTTATCTGGCGGACAACGACAACGTTTAGCCATTGCTCGAATGGTGGTTACAAATCCGAAAGTTGTGATTTTAGACGAAGCGACTTCAGCATTAGACAGTGAAACCGAGTTTAAAGTTCACGAAGCATTGCAAGATTTTCTAAAAAATCGAACGACCATTATCATCGCGCATCGATTAAGTGCCGTAAAACAAGCCAATCACGTTTATGTTTTTGAAGAAGGTCAAATTTGTGAACAAGGCAACCCAGAGGCTTTAATTGAACAAAATGGCTTGTATG
>CAIRCR010000106.1 GCA_903877065.1 uncultured Pseudomonadota bacterium | reverse complement strand
GTACGAACGGAGTGCTACTGCCTCTGAATCTAACATTGTTTGATAAATAAACCTATATTTCGATACGTCAGTTATTTTTTGCCAAGCAAATTTAGTTGAGTGTTTTAAAGAAAAATTTCTCTTACTTCGTTTTAAAAATTTTTGTATCGTCAATTGTGCTTGTGTTAAAAATAATTTGTTCATAATTTAAAAGCGTGTCAGCGGAGTGGAGTCATGCACCGTCGTGAAATTTGTGATGGTACAAATACGAAATCTAAAGCGATTCTAACCCAGCACTTGAATTAAAACGAGTTTGTTTGAAAAGCTCACCCATCGTCGCGTCGGTAGATTTTCATTTGTGTTGATTGATTAAAATAATTAAAAATCAAAAGCTTACTTTTATAATCACATGCTTGGAAGTTCAAATTTTAGTTACTTTCTAATGGTGAAAGCTGCGTTCATCAAAATTTTATTTGCTTCCCAAAATTTTAATGCTGATTATCGTGTTCATTTTTCAACTATTCGGTTCGCCTTTAAAAACTTGAACATCGAGTATATGGCACGACCAATCCGCTATAATGCCCATTTTTATTCCAATTAAACTGGCGTGTTATGAATCAGATTTTGCTACATTTTTTCTTTTTGTTGTTCATCAATCTACTCAACATTAACGTTGTTTACAGCGCAACTCCCGCCTCCGAAGTCGAAACAAGTATTGCCGTTACACCCGAATTTCTACAGAGCAAAATTGAAGCTCTCAATGCTCGCCAAGGTTTAGAAGAAAGTACAAAAACGTCCATTCTTAAACTTTATCAATCCGCCCATGATAATTTAACTAGCAACGTCCAGGTTCTCACTCGAATTGCAGCATTCAATACCACGATTCATCAAGCCCCCATTCAAACCAAAGCGTTGCAAAAAGAAATTGAACAAACAATCGCCAAACAAGGCAAACAAAAAACGGAAGATTTTCATCAAATACCTGTCGAGGAATTAGAGCAACGACTGATTATCGAAAAAGGTAAAGTTAGCCAAATCGAAACACAATTAAAAAAACTAGAAGCGGATTTAGTTCAACAAAATAATCGTCCGACATTGATTCGAGAAGAAACAGTTGTCGCGCAACAAGCCATTGAAGAAACACGAAAAAAACTGGAATTGTCCGCAGCTCCCGCCGATTCAAAACTCGAATACGAAGCACGGCAACTTTATTACAAAACGCTAATTGAAAACCGTACCATCGAATTAAAATTACTTGAAACCGAAGCTCTTAGCCAACCAGCACGGCTTGAAAATTTAAAAGCACAATTTCAATTATTAGATATTCAAAAAAACGCGCAAACGCTAGTTGTGTCAGCAATTGAAAATTTAGCGTTTGAATTGCGGCAACAAGAAGCGCAAAAAATAGAACTTGCACAAAATCAAGCCGAAAAAGAAATTGAAGGCAAGCATCCGCTGATTCAACAACGCACCCGTGAAAATATCCAATATAGTCGCGACTTACAAACGCTCACCACCAAAATCGAACAAATCAGCGAAAAAAAAACGCACGTTGAAGCCCAAAGTAATGATATTGAAAATGCCTTCAAGAGTGCCGACAAAAAAATAAGTTTGGCGCGATTGAGTCCAGTTTTAGGGAAAATTCTGCGTGAACAGCGCCGCAGTTTAGCCTCACCAAAGGAAGTTGCTACTGAATCTCGCTCTTTGCAAAACGAAACCGCGTTGACCAGTTTGGAACAGTTCAAAGTTGATGATAAGCAAAAATCGCTACTCAATTTAGATGAAACGCTCAAACAAATGATGGAGCAGCACGTTGAAATTACGTTGCCGTTTGAGCAACGAATGATGATTCAAGCTGAATTGCGTGTGTTACTCAACAATCAAAAAGAGCTGTTAAATAAACTCGCATTAGCCGATACCACTTATTTACGCACGTTGGGCGATTTGGATTTTGCAAGGCAACAAATGCTAACGCAAGCAACTAAATTTGCCGCTTATTTAGATGAGCGTTTGTTGTGGGTGCCGAGTTCTGAACCTGTCAATTTTGACGTATTGACAGGACTTTATCATTCGTTTCAGTGGTTATTTTCTCCCCAAAATTGGTTTGAATTTGCCCATGAAACGTTAACGATTCTTTGGCAAAATAGCTTACTTGCGGGGGCGGCATTTGGATTTTTGGTGTTGTTGGCGCAACTCAAATGCTGGAAACCTTTACGTTCGCCATTGAGTCAAAATGAATTGCATCGTTGGCACGCCAATCATTTTTATTACACGTTACGTGTGTTGTTTTATAGGATTGTGATTACTTTACCGATTCCTATGGGAGCATTTTTATTCGGGTATTTTTTAACGCAAAACAGCACGGTAGATTTCAACTTATCCATCGGTGCAGGATTACAAAAAGCCGCAATTTCTGGATTTATTTTGCAATGTTGCTATGGCATTTTTTCAATCGACGGAATTGCAAGACGACATTTTCAATGGCAAAAAAGAACCGTCCTTTTTGTACACAGTCATTTGACGTGGCTGCGTTTTGTGGTCGTTCCCTCAATGTTTTTAATTCATGCCACTGGCGCATCTAAATTTTCCGAATACAGCGATTCTTTGGGACGTTTGGCTTGCGTGGTGGTGTTGACGGCAATGGCTGTTTTTCTCGCAAAATTGTTGCATCCAAATCGCGGATTGTGGCAAACGTGGTTAAAAAGTCATGCGGATTATTGGTTGGTTCGTTTGCGTTATTTTATTTACACACTTGCAATTATCGCACCGCTTGTCATTATTGGTTTTGCCGTGACGGGTTATTATTTGAGTGCGTTGGAATTGCTCGAAAAATTGGTCGGTACGTTAAGGTTGTTAATTGTTGTCGTCATTATTCATGACATTTTGTTGCGTTGGTTAACACTAGCCAATCGACAATTAGCGTTAAAAAATGCCCAACAACAACGCGAATTACAAACTGCGATTGAAAAACACACACTCATTAGTGAGGACGAACAACCGCTCGATATTCCAAAAATTAACGCTCAAACCCGCAAGCTGTTACACGTTTTGTTAACGCTTATTGTGGTTTTAGGATTTTGGGTCATTTGGAAAAATATTTTGCCCGCATTTTCGTTTTTAGATCGGCTTGTGTTGTGGCAACACAAAACCATTATCGAAAACCAAGAAAGTTATGAACCGATTACACTCACCAATTTATTATTCGCGGGTTTGTATTTATTTATGACGATTGTGGCAGTTAGAAATATTTACGGTGTATTGGAATTGTTAGTATTTAGACGCTGGGAAGTTGAAACGGGTAGTCGTTACGCAACAAATCAATTAGCAAAATACTTTTTCATTATGTTGGCATTTATTTGTATTGCCAATGAACTCGGCGGAAGTTGGTCACAAGTGCAATGGCTAGTTGCTGCATTGGGTGTGGGTTTGGGGTTTGGATTACAAGAAATTTTTGCCAATTTAGTTTCGGGAATTATTTTGTTGTTTGAACGTCCCATTCGTGTCGGCGACATTGTGACAATTGGCTCGGTAACGGGAACCGTGACGCGAATTCAAATGCGTGCCACGACACTGATGGATTGGGATAGACGTGAATTGATTGTACCGAACAAAACATTTATCACCAGTCAATTGACAAATTGGACGTTAAGCGATGCAACAACACGCATTGTCATTCCAATTGGCATTGCTTTCGGTTCCGATGTGGAATTTGTTACTAATTTAATGTTGGAAACGGTGAAAAGTACACCGTTAATTTTAGAAACCCCTTCCCCATGCGTCTTATTTATTGGTTTTGGCGACAGTGCGATGACCTTTTCAATTCGTGCTTTTGTCAGTGAACCAAGTAACTGGTGGCCTGTTGTTCATGATTTACATAAACGATTGGAACGGGTGTTACGCGAAAACAAAATTGAAATCCCTTATCCGCAACGTGATGTCCATGTGCGTTCTAGCTCTACGTTGTAATTTTTTGGCATCTTTTGTGCTGCTTATTTTTAAATAATGTTTTAATTTTCAGGAAATAAATTCATGGCAATTCAACCCACAAACATCGAACACTCACTTTCAGACACAGATTCAATCGTGACGAAAACTGATTTGAATGGTGTCATTACCTATGCAAACGAAGATTATGTGCGAATTAGCGGCTTTAGTTTAGACGAATTGATTGGGGCTTCACACAGCATTGTTCATCACCCTGATATGCCTTCAGAAGCCTTTACAGATTTATGGACAACGGTAAAAAATCATCGTCCGTGGAGTGGGCTAATTAAAAATATGCACAAGGATGGCGGTTATTATTGGGTTATCGCTAACATTACACCCGATTACGAAAACGGACAGCTTATTGGCTATATGGCTGTGCGAACAAAACCTACAAAACAGCAAATTTCTTATACCGCCGATATTTATCGTCGTTTTAAACAAGGCAAAGCGCACGGTTATAAAATCGAAAATGGTGATGTTTTTAAAGACAGCATCACAAATTGGTGTGATTTTTTAAGAAACTTCACCATTAAACATCGCATTATTGCGGTCATTAG
>CAIRCR010000105.1 GCA_903877065.1 uncultured Pseudomonadota bacterium | reverse complement strand
GAAATGTGTGGGGCAGATAAAAAGGAAGTGCGGCCGTTATTAATAATTTCTTCGTAAACACGACTCTCACGCTTACCCATTGCAAACCCACCCACTATATTATTTTTTGCCGCCGTTAATTCCGTTTCCGTCACGCCATTTTTCACAAAATTTGTCAATGTTTGATTTAGAACGGCGAGAGCCTGCGTTGTTTGATCATTGCGTGTTTGCAAACTGGCAACAAAAACGCCTTCTTTCAAAAGCGGCATAAACGCACTTGACGCGGTGTAAGCCAAGCCACGTTTTTCGCGTACTTCGTCAAATAATTTTGAAACTAAACTGCCGCCGCCCAAAATGTGATTGCCAACATAAAGCGGAAAATAATCAGGATCTTTTCGATACGTCCCTGTTGCACCAACTAAAACGTGTGTTTGAGTTGATGGAAATTCGAGATGCTGCGTCGTTGCTTTCGTTAAAGCAGGAACGTCGGGTAACGGGGCGGGTTTTTGACCTTGTGGCAATTCTGAAACCAAATTATTGGCAGTTTCTTCGGCTTGCGCTTTTGACAAATTACCTACAATGACAACAATCGCATTCGACGAGGTGAAATAGGTTTGATAAAAATGGCGTAAATCGTCTGTCGTGAATTTTTCGACTGTATTTAAAACGCCTAAATTGGGATGCGCGTAGGGATGCTGACCATAAACGATATTGTAAAACGTCATATTTGCCAATTCACCAGGCGATTCTTCACGTTGTTTCAACGCAGCCAACGTGCGATTTTTTTCACGTTGAAAATCACTTTCAGCAAAACGCGGTTTACTCAAAATCACCTGCATCGTATCAATGGCTTTGTCGAATAAAGGTTTGTCTGTCAACGTTCGTAACGTCACGCTCGCATTGTCAATTGAGCTTGTCGCACCAAAATTTGCACCAACATTTTCAAAGCGTTGCGCGATGTCTTCGGCGTTCAAATCGCCCGCGCCCGTGTCGAGCATTCCAGTGGTTAACGCAGAAAGTCCGAATTGTGTGCCATCTCGCGCACTGCCCGCGTCGAATATGACTTGAATATCGACCATGGGTAAGCTGTCGATTGGCACGAAATAGACGCGACTGCCTTTTGCGGTTTGCCAATGTTCGATGTTTGCGGCTGACCACACACTTGAACTCAATAATACTAAAACAACACTGATAACGTGTCGTTGTAGTTTCAATTTTTGATTTTTAAAATTCATAAAAAGATTACCGTAATGATTGCAAAAAATACTACGCCAATCATAAACCAACGTGTTTTTGATGTTTCTATTTTTATTTTGTAGGTGTGTTTCAAATGCCACAGCCTTCAAGTTTTGATGCGTATCATTTATCAAAAAATGCCTTTGTAATTATGTAATAAAAACTGCCCGAATTTAGGGCAGTTTTTAATTTCAAATCGTTCGTAAATAACCGTAATTTTATGGGTTTCAAAAATTAACGGTTACACGGAATTATTTACACCCACTGGGCTTTTCCTTTTAAAAACGATACTTTCAATTTTTCGTTTAACATTAACCATGACACCTGGTGTTTTTGAAGTGGCTTTTCCTGGTAAAAAATCGCTAATGATGGTGGTATAAAAACTGCCACATTGAGAGCAGTTTAATTCAATTTCGTAGTGTATATAATGGCATGAAAGACATTTATTCATGATGAATATTTTCAGAAAGGATTAAAAAGTGGCATGAGATTATCATAACTAGACGTTTATCATGTTACAAGTAGATTAATTCTCTGCTAAGTCTAATCACATCCTCAGTTTTTATTTCCTGAATCGAATTATCGTGCTTATCGAGCTTACGCGGATTCACACTCGATGATGATTTTAATACTTTATTGATTTTAGTTTGATAAACACGACTTACGGGCGTATTTCCAAACAATGTAATTGAAGGCTTATTTAAACCCCAAGCGATATGTGTTGGTCCCGTGTCATTACCAATTACCAAATCAACATGAGCCACGACAGCCTTTAATGCGTTTAAATCTAACTTTGGTAAAACTCGAATAAATGACGATTGCGCCGCCATACTTTCTGCTGTGACACGTTCATTTTCATTGCCCCAAATGACTAAGCAATTTTGCTGCAATGTATTTGCAATTTCGACAAATTTTGCTGCTGGATAATTGCGACTTGTTGTTGATGAACCTGTCACAAAAAGAATATTTACCTTGTCGGGTTCTATAAACGTATTTAAATCAATTTGGTTAGCGTGATAAAACAAAAAGGGTTCTTTTGCTAAAATTTCTTTTGGTGAAATAGAAAAATTCAAAGACTGCGCTAAAACATTCGCATTGCGGTCGATGGTATTTTCTTCGTAAGCATAAGAAATTTTTTGCTTATAAAAATAGGATGTTAATGATTCACGGCTCGATTTTGAATCAAATCCCGCCACATTTTTGCCTAATAATCGCGCCGAAATCGCTGATTTCAACAAGCCTTGCGCGTCAATCACAAGGTCGTAGTTTTCCTTTGAATAATGACGCACATTTTTAATTTCAGTAAAAACACTGTTTTTATGTGCTTTTACATTGGTCAAATTAACAGTCAAAATATTGTCGATATGTTTATTGCCGTGCAACAACCCCGCAAAACGTTCTTCAACTAACCAGTCAATTTGCATTTTTGGATAACGCGCCTTAATAAACTGCAGACCAATCATGGCATGAACGATGTCGCCTAAAGATGAAAGTTTAACAATGGCAATTTTGTTCATGATGTTATCAACCGAGTAACATGGGAAGGGGAAATATCCGTTAAGCATCGTAAATGCCCCAGTGGACAATCACGTTTAAAACACGGTGAGCAAGGTAAATTTATTGACACACAAGTCGCTTTTGCGTGCAAAGGCGGTGTAAAATTTGGATCAGATGAACCGTAAATTGCGATAACTTTTTTATTCAAAGCAGCGGCAACGTGCATTAAACCAGAATCGTTACTGACCACAGTATTTGCCAATGAAAGTAAATCACCGCTTGGTTAACTGGTTTAAGTTATCCAGCCCCAGCACCTTTTATCCGGTGGCGGGTAAGCTCATCCCATTCTTTTGGGTCCTCACTTT
>CAIRCR010000104.1 GCA_903877065.1 uncultured Pseudomonadota bacterium | reverse complement strand
GTTATTTATAAAAATTCCAAAGCTAAATACGAAGCTGTTTTAAAATTGATTAAAGAACTTTATGAGAAAGGCCAACCTGTCCTTGTTGGAACAACTTCAATTGAAAAAGTAATATGAACTTAGATTTTTTAACAGCCGAACAAAAAGAGCAGTACGGAAAATTTTCTGATGAGCCCGATGAACTTCAACTGGCACGCTACTTTCATCTCGATGAAGCGGATTTGGAATTTATTTCTAATCGTCGTGGTGATCACAATCGATTAGGTTTTGCGTTACAAATAACATCAATCAGGTTTTTAGGCTGTTCCCTATTAGATTTGAATGTTGTGCCAATAAACGTTCAGTATTTTGTAGCAGCACAACTTTCAATTAGCAATATTGATGTACTCACTGAGTATTCAAAAAGAGAAACCACCGTACGAGAACATACCGCATTGATTCGTACACATTATGGATACAGGGAAATCAGTGATTGTAAATTTAGCCTAAGCCGTCTGTTGTATGCGCGTGCATGGATTAGCAATGAAAGACCTAGCTTGATGTTTGATTTTGCCACTGTATGGTTTATTCAAAATAAAATACTCTTACCAGGCGTTACAACCTTATGCCGCTTGATTGCTGAAATCAGAGAAAGAACGTCTAAACGCCTATGGCGATTACTTTCAGCTTTACCAACAATTGAACAAAAAGAAAAACTGAAAACGTTAATTAAAATTCGAGAAGGTAAGCGGTTTTCAAATCTTGATTACTACCGTAAAAGCCCGACAACAATTAGCAGTAATTCGTTTAATTTGGCGATAACTCGTTATGTGGAATTGAAAAATTTCGAAATTCAATCGATTGATTTTTCACATATTCCACCGATACGACTAAAAATGATTGCTCGTCTAAAGAACAGGTTTCAGCGTTGCTTCCAAAAATTGATTTAACTGAAGTGCTATTGGAAATCGATACTCATACAGGATTTACCAGTGAATTTAATCATGTCAGCGAAGCAAATTCACGCGCCGATGATCTAAACATCAGTATTTGTGCCGTATTGATTGCTGAAGCCTGTAACATTGGTTTAGAGCCGTTAATCAAAAATCACATCCCCGCATTAACTCAAATGCGATTAAATTGGGTTAAACAAAATTATCTGCGAGCAGAAACCTTGATCAATGCAAATGCCAAATTGGTGAATTATCACTCAACACTTTCGTTACCTAAGAAATGGGGCGGGGGTGAAGTTGCCTCGGCAGATGGAATGCGATTAGTTGTACCTATTCCAACTATCAACGCTCGACCAAACAGAAAATTTTTTGGGCTAACCAAAAAGGGGCTTACTTGGTACAACTTTATTTCTAATCAATACACTGGATTTCACGCCATTGTTGTTCCAGGAACATTGCGTGATTCTATTTTCGTTTTAGAAGGAATACTTGAACAACAAACAAATTTGAATCCCACTGAAATTATGACTGATACCGCTGGAGCAAGTGACATGATTTTTGGTTTGTTTTGGTTGCTCGGCTATCAATTTTCACCACGATTGGCAGATGCTGGCGAGTCCATTTTTTATCGAATAGATAAATCAGCTGATTATGAGGTACTCAATGAATTAGCGACATCAACAATCAATATGAATCGAATTGAACAGCATTGGGATGACATGATGCGAGTGGCTGGTTCGTTAAAACTGGGGACTGTGAGTGCTTCTGAATTGATTCGTTCGTTACTGAAAAGTGACAAACCTTCAAACTTAGCCAAAGCCATTATTGATGCGGGTCGAATTAACAAAACGTTGTATTTGCTCAATTACATCAACGATGAAGATTATCGGCGCAGAATTCTCACTCAACTTAACCGTGGTGAAGAGCGACACCATGTTGCGCGGGCTGTTTTTCATGGGCGACGTGGCGAAATGAGAAAACCTTATCGTGAAGGTCAGGAAGACCAGCTTGGCGCACTTGGATTGGTTCTTAATGCTGTTGTACTTTGGAATACAACTTACATGGAATCTGCTTTAAATCATCTAAAAAATCAATCTGTAACCATCGATGACGATTTTGAACAACGATTATCGCCGCTGCTTTATGAACATATCAATGTGCTTGGACATTATTCATTTACGCTTTCAGAACAAATCGAAAAAGGAAAACTTAGACCGTTAAATCTGGCTGAAATTCCTTAGCGTACGTTTTCTCCCCGTTAGTATTGGAACCCCTATATACGCTATTCGTTTAATAAAAAACGTGCTGGATTCACTAAAAGGATATACGGTATATCCGAAGGTGGTACACCGTAACAGACTATGCAATACTTATTAATTTATTGGCAACTGGTGATGCACACCAATAATTACAGC
>CAIRCR010000103.1 GCA_903877065.1 uncultured Pseudomonadota bacterium | reverse complement strand
GTTGAGCAATTGTTTATCCAACGCTCGTGTGCCTTCACGCAATGTCACACTAACATTCGGCACTTTGTTTAAAACAACCGCCAAAATCGCCGCTGATTCACTCAATCCAAACCAAACGTAACATAAAATAATCGTAACAAGTGCAGGAATGTTGAGAAATATCACCAACCAATTATCGAAAAACGCATTAAGTTTTTCGTTACGTCCTAAAACAATGCCAATCGTACAACCCAGTAACATTGAAATCGTAAAGCTAATCATCAAACGTAACAAAGTTACGCCCAAATGATAGGGCAATTCGCCCGATTCGCTGTGTTGCCAAAATGTACGCGCGACAATTTCAGGTGATGGCAATAATGGACTGTGTAGAAATAACGCTACGCCTTGCCACAAACTTAAAAAAGCGAGAATTGAAAATGTCGGTAATTTTTTTAAAAACAACGTTTATTCCACCGTCCAAAACGTACCCGCCGCTAAATTTGCAGAGCTACCCACTTTCGGATTCAAACTGTAAAGCACGCTGTAAAGTTGTTGCGCGGCGTGTTGATTTTCCGTTGTCCACGCACTAACTCGTCCATCACAATAACGTTGTCGCAAAATGTCAGGTACAGATTGCATTTTAATCGTCGTTTTTTGCCACAATGCCGCATCGTTACACAAATTATTTTTTGCTTGCGAAGTCGCGGCAAAAAAAGCCTGTAATTCAGGTTTATGCGAATTTGCCCACGATTGATTGAACACATAACCGAGCGTTGGCACGTTCTCTTGAATACCTAAACTTTGTTGTAACGCTTTGCCATCAAGTAATTGCGAATAACCTTGCGCCTCCAATTGCGCCGCAAAATGCCAATGTGTCAAAACGGCATCGACGCGCTGATTTTTAAGTTGTTCACTGATTAACGGCGGTGCGCCAAACACTTTTTCGACCGTTTTGTTTAAATCAACGTTTTGTTTTTTGCCAACCGCTTGCAACAACAACCAATTTTTATCCAATTCACCGCCAGCAATGCCTAAACGTTTTCCGACCAAATCTTTTACATCATGAATCGCGCTATTCGCGGCAACAACCAACGCGCCAGACGTGTTGGAATAAGGATAAAACGTAAAATCTGCGCCCGTATTTCGCGCTTGTGAAACCCACAAAAAATCCGAAACAATCATATCGACCGCGCCCGATTGCAACGCGATTTTTGCCGCTTCAGCGGTGGCGACTTGTTGCGCCTGAATTTGAAAATCTGCCGATTCAGGCAAAACAGCAAGTTCCCAATCTAACGTGCCAGACGTTTGCACGCCAATTCGCAACGTTGTTTTTTCAGCTGCAAAACTAAATTGAGCCGCAAATAAACTGGCAACAATAAAAATAAATGGGCTTTTTTTCATTCTAATACCTCAATTTCTGTTTCAATCGTTTTTTCAGAATCACGCAAAAATCCAAATTCATAAACTTGCGGCTGTAATTTCGTTGTTAATTTTTTGTAAGCCAAGTCAAAATCATCAAAACTCACGGCGTTTGGCGTGTCGTTTAACGATTTCAACGCATTGCGGATTTGATACCAACCCACATCGAGGCGGTTTAATTTGTAATCGTCTTTCGTGCCAGTTTTCAGTTTGTCTTTTTTTGCAAAATACGCCGACCACAACACTTTTCCAGCGTTTAAAACTGCTTTCGCTTCGTTTGAAAGTTTTTTTTTCGCTAGATATTTCGCCATAAAATCCGATGCAGTAGTGGCCGTAAATGAAGGCAATCCT
>CAIRCR010000102.1 GCA_903877065.1 uncultured Pseudomonadota bacterium | reverse complement strand
TCCCAATACGGTTGCAACCAAAATTTTTGATATTTGACCAATTTGTTTCAGATTTTGTCTTTTTCTCGAAAAATCCTGCCATTATGGATTTGCATAAAAATAAGACAAAACAACAAAATTTTTTAATATCAATTTGTTATAAAATGCCAGAATTTCAAAATAGGGGTGCGGAATGTCGGGAACTGACTGAACAACAAAAAGAGTGTAATCGCGCATTAGCCTCAATTCGGATTCGAGTAGAGCATTGTATCGGGTGGGTAAAAAACTGGGCGATTCTGGCTACACGATTTCGCTGCTCGCATTCCATTTATGGGTTGGTTATGCAGACTATTTGTGGGCTTGTGAATCAACAAACACTAAGTCGGCAAATGGCTACAGGTGCATCTGCTTATTGTGCATAAACTCTACTGATTACGCACGGTTTTCAGGTTCAGGAAAATCGACTTGTGGTGCAAAATTAGCAGAAAATTTAAACTTGATTCATTTGCGCTTCCATGTTGAAAGGCAACGATTATTCGTTGAATCAAAACAGGCAAAAAAACGACGAAATCAATCAGGGCATTTACAGCGCAGAACACACGCGGCAGACTTATCAAAAACTCGCAGACTTGACTTCAAGCATTATCAACGCAGGATTTTCAGTATTCGTTGACGCAACATTTTTAAAATTAGAACAACGCGCGGTGTTTCAAAAATTGGCGGAGGAAAAACAAGTCACCTTTTCAATTTTAGATTTTCAAGGAACTGAAGCCGAATTAAACCGCCGAATTACACAACGAAAGCAACATGGCAATGATGTGTCCGAAGCTACTTTAGCCGTTTTGCAAGAACAAATTAAAACAGCACAGCCTTTGACAGAAGATGAACAAAAAATGTTGTGCAAAATATTTTTACTACTTTTAAATTTACAACCTAATGGACAACCAAGATTTATTTTCGACACCTTCCCTCCTCACTAACATTGCCACACCATTTTTTTTAGGAATTGCCGTTGGCTATTTTGCAAAAAAAATGCTTCGCACAGCATTATTTTTGGGCGGAGGAATGGTCGTTTTGTTATTTGTCGCCGAGTATTTTGGCATCGTCCATATCAGCGATACTGAACTTTTACACGTTACCGATATTGCGGCTGAAGCAGCCAAAAATTCGAGTGATTTTTTATTGGAACGACTATCACGTTTCACCGTGAAAGGCGTGAGTGCTGCGGGTGGGTTTGTAGTGGGTTTTAAAATGGGCTAGAAAAATTGAAAATCACCCGTTTACAGGCACTTTAAAGACAAAGGTCGTGCCTTGTTTGAGGTGCGTATCGACAGTGACTTCACCGCCCAATTTTTCAACTTCAGCGCGAACCGCCGACATCCCTACACCTCTTCCAGATAAATCAGTTGCGACATCACGACTCGACACGCCATCAGCAAACACCAAATCCGCAAGCGTCCAAGCACTTGTATCAGATTCACCCATTCTTGCGGCTTTGTTGCGTAGCGCATCGATATTGATGCCGCCACCATTATCTGAAATTTCAAGATCAAAGCCCGTTTCGGTATGTGTGACTTGACAAGTAATTGTGCCAAATTCATCTTTGCCCGCGTCATAGCGTGTTTCTGGGTCTTCAATGCCATGATCCACACCGTTACGAAACACATGACCGAGATTTTGTAAAAAGGGTCTAAAAATTTCAGGGTCGAGTTTGACATCATCGCCTTCAACGACAAGCTGTACTTCTTTTTCAAGACTTTTTGCGGCTTGTTGGATAAGTCGATCATAATCTTGCAGTGCGTAACGTAACGAAATAGAGCGAATTTGAGCCAGTTCTTCTAGGGCTTCTTGATAATTGTCTTTTAATTTTGCATCGGACATTACCATATATTCACGAACAATCTGTTCAACCAACCGCGCCTGATCTACAGTCATTGTCACCGCACTGCCACGATTAAAGAAATCTGCACCTAAAGCATCTGTCACCGTTGCAAGGTCTTGGTCTAACAAGTTCTGCCAATCAATTTCAAAAACAAATGCCGCTAATTCGTCGCATAATTCAGTGCCTTTTATGTTTTGTAACGTGGTTTCAACGTCATGAAGTGCCTCAGGCACATGATAAAAACCGAATTGATTGAATGAGCCTTTAAACGTGTGAATGGCACGGTAAATACTTGAAATAGTTTCATTTTGCCACGCATTTTTGCCCGCTTGAGCAAAGTGATGAAACTCTTCTGTTGTGGCAAAAAAGTCTGGGAGATTGGTGACAGCCTCCAAAATCATGTGTACACGTTTACTTTCACGCTCAATTTTTTTCTGTAATTTATATTCTTGCGTAATATCAGACAAAACCACCATGATGTTTGGTTCAATCGGAATAAACTCAGCATTGAGCACTCTGTCTTGCAGATGAATTTCTTTGGGAATCAGTGACAAAAACACGATTTTTCGCTGTTGACTGGTTTGCGAAAGTGCGTCAGCAACGCATTCTTTGAGTAGTTCGCGTTTTTTGGCATCGTCTGGAAAAAGTAACTCATCAACTGAAATGCCCAACGGTTCTTTGCCAAAAAATGCAATGCAAGCGTGACTGAACTCGCCAACCACAACAAGGTCTGCACCAAAAGATAAAAAGCCTTGTCCAGAATTATTGAGCAAACTGGCAATTTGTTCGCTTTTTAAATCAAGACTTTTGTTGACTTTAGAAAGCCGTCTATGAGAAATAACAATGACGGTAATAATGACGAAAGCGACAACCGCGACGATGCCAAAAACTCGCAAAAGTCGCCCATAATCTGCATTCTGTTCAAAGCGCACCGACAACCATTTGCCCATTATTTCACGGCGTTCTTCTTCACTGATTGCATCGATGACTTTTTGCATGATTTGCGCGAGTTGCGGCTCATCTTTGCGGGTGGCAACGCTAAGTTCATGATCAATTTCGAGTTTGCCCGAAATTTTTAAATCCACCATTTCGCCATTTTGCAAAATATAAGCAACGCTAGGCATCGCATCGACATAACCCCATATTTCACCTTTTTGCACACGCTCTAAACCCTCTTTTGCATCTTTAACTTCAACAATTTTCATAGACGGATAAGCGGTTTTTAATTTTTCAATAAAGGAGCGATTTTTACCTATGCCAACTGTACGATTGCCAATTTCAGACGCATCTTTAATGAACAATTCATTTGCAAGAGTCGCAACCACTAGCGGGTTAATAAAATAAGGTTTTGTGAAATCCATATCATCACGCCGACTGGCAATATCACTTGCCAAAGGCAACATATCGCAACGATGTTCACGAAGTGCGGTTTGTGATTCCGTCCAATCTTTCGTTGGATAAAGTTCAAACTTTGCATCTAATCGCTCGCTCATCTGCTTTATCATTTCTGCACCGATGCCTTCATGTTCGCCTTTTTCGTTAATGCGTCCATACGGCAACCAATCAGGCATCACACAAAATTTAATCGTTCCTTTTTGCGTCAGGTAACTTTCCTCTTCAGGAATGAGAGGAATTTTTTTAGCGTTATTTGCGCCGTCATAAATTAAAAGCCAGCGACTTTGCAACTCGCGCATTTCTTTGGGTGTAAGCGTTGCATAGGCTTTGTTGAGCATTGAAATGAGGGCTTTGCCATCGGGTCGCGCATAAAAATAAAAAGAATTGGGTTTACTATTATCGAGTTCGTTGACCCAACCGCCAATTTTCAAATCCGACATCGTATTTTTACTCAGCCAATATTCAAGCGTATTTTTTTCTTGAATTAAGGTTTCTGCCTGCCCTGTCGATACGGCATCGAGCATCTGTTCTAAAGTTCCAAAGGGCAACAGTTTGATAGCGGGATATTCCTTTTTTAGAAAATCTTCCACTGACCAACCTTTGTCAATGGCAACGCGCTTGCCATTTAATTGCTTTAAATTTTCAATGTTTGCTTTATTTTTGCGCGTAACGTACACCGATTTAGTGCGAATGTAGGGTGGACTTGAAAACACACCTACTTTACCAAGCTCTGAGGTAAAGCTAACACCACTCATCAAATCGATTTTATTTTCATGGTGCATTTGCAACAGCCCATCAAAATTAGAGCGTGTTTCATAATGGACTCTAAAACCTACGCGCTGTGCCAACAGATTCAATAAATCAACGTTATAGCCTTGTGCTTGATTGTTGATAGCAAAATCAAAAGGCGGGGAATTGCTTTGGTTGCCAGCGCGAATGATTGGGTGTGCGGCAAGATAGGTTTGTTCGTCAGGCGTTAAGGTAATGCGCTTGATCTCGTTTGCTGCATTGTCATCGGCTTTGCCAAACCATTTGGCTTGCAGTGCTTGAATTTCTGTTGCCGATAACGAGGCAAGGGCTTTATTTAAAATACCTTGAAGTGCGGGCAAACCCTTGCGTGATTGAATATAAAGCTCATCAAAACTTTCGCTTTCATTCATATTCAAAATGCCCTCAATTTTAGTGTTGGTGTACCCTTCGTGTGTGGCGTAATAGTTAAGTGAATCCGCAAAATCAAGGGTAGCGTCTGCTTTACCATGACGCACGAGTTCAATGGACTGCTTGGTGTCGTCGGTTTCAATAATTTTTAGTTTTTTGCCATAGAATTTTTGTAGCAACTCAGTTTGTTCCCATGCCTTTGGTGTTGCGATCGTTGAGCCGTATAAATCCTCAATCGTTTTGACAGTTTTAAAATCTTTGCGGGTTAAAAATTGGGTTGTGGCTTTAATATATGCTGGCGAAAACGTGCCGCAAGCCAGCGATGCTTCACCTTTATCGGCAACGTGCATCACATCTATTTTCCCTTTGCAAAAACTATCGAGCAGTTTATCCCAGCTTTTATTTGTTACGAACTCAATGGATACGCCCATTTTTTGGACGAGTAATTGCATTAGTTCAACTGAATAGCCAACGGGCTTTCCATTTTCGATAAAGTCATAAGGCGGAACTTCAGTTTCATTACTGACCCGAATGACAGGGTGCTTTTTAAGGAAATTAAGCTCTGAATCTGTGAGATTTAGTGTTGGGTCAGGTTTAAGACCCTTTGTAGCGTCAAAAACAAACCCATTCAACGGTTCGATGTTTTTGGCTTGTCCCATTTGTACAAAAATCTCAGCAATGCGTCGCACTTTGTAATAATCAATACTGCCGATTGGATAAACGTTGGGCAACATAATTTTGGCGGTTTCTTTAGCTTCAAATTCGAGTGCGGCTTTAGATTTTTGTTGCGAGTTATATTTTTTTAAAATGACATCGACGATTTCATCGGAATGCTCTAGCGCGTAATTCCAGCCTTTGTTACTGGCTTCTGCGAAAGCGCGAGTTTTATCGGGGTTTTGTTTGGCGTAATTTTCTGTGGTAAACAGCCCGATGCCATAGAGTTCTGAGCCGTAATTGCTGGGATCAAGAATGTTGTACGCGACATTGGATTGCTGAATTTTAAACAGTTCGTTGGTGAGATAAACGGTTGCCGCATCAACGTTGCCATCAATAAAACTCTGCCCTGTAAAATCATGTTGTACAAAAGTAAAGTCGGCGAGCTTCATGCCAAATTGCTTAAACACGGTGGCAAAACTGATGTTGTTTAAATCTTTGAGCGTCCCCATGACGCGCTTATTTTTTAAATCATTGGGCTGGTGAATATCGGGTTTTGTAACAATAACGAGCGGTGAGCGTTTCAAATAATTGGTCAGCATCACAACGGGCTTGCCTTCAAGCCGATCACCGATAAGTTGTGAATCGCGCACGCCGAAGGTTTTTTTCCCTTCAATGACTTCTGTGACGATATTTAACTTGCCGTCGTATTCAACTAAGTCAACGTCAAAACCTGCATCTTGATAAAAGCCTTTTTCTTTAGCGGCATAAAAGCCCGCAAATTCAAATTGATGTTTCCATTCCAGTTGGAGGGAAACTTTTTGCAGCGTGGTAGAATCTGTCGCCCACACAGCGTTAGCGGTGCAGAAGATGAGTAGAAGTAAAAAGTGTAGAAAAACGTTCACAAATTAGCGGGTAATATTGAAATGGCAAACGGGTGATTTTTTCGAGTTATGCAAACCTCTAATTCTTTTATATTTTGTCATTGCCAATAATTTAACCATTTTATTTTATTAAAAGAATTTTAATTGCTATCGATTACATCGATGTTTTGAATTTATGTTTCGGTAATTTTTTTAATGTATTCTGCGAGTCTTTCTTCGTTAACAGGTTTTAATACATAACCACCTGCACCAGCTTTGAGTGCTTCCCGAACCATTTCTTCTTGACCGTGTGAAGTCACCATGATGATTCGTGCATCAGGAAATGTGGCAATGATATTTTTAGTTGCTTGAATGCCATCAACCTCTGGCATGGTAATGTCCATGGTTACAAAATCAGGCATACATTGCCAATAACCTTCAAGTGCTAACGCCCCAGAGTTTACCGACCGAACCATTTTATGCCCCATTTTTTCAAGCATGGCTTCCATTTTTTTTACAGCAAGCATTGAATCATCAACAACCATCACATTTAAAGACAACATCTGCACTCCTTATTCCACGATTTCAGTTATTTTTTCACCAAACAATTGTTTGGGCGTTATAAAGTCAATATCTAGCCAGCCGTAATGTGTATTTAGGCTGATGCTTGAAAAATAAGCACCTTTTGGACAACGTAGTCTACCACCTGCGGCTTCCAAAACCAGTGGTGGAGACATATCAACATCGCTGCCTTTTTGAACTAAATCTGTGCTTGCATGACCGAGTACGATATTTGCGGTTTCCGCAGCAGTATTGAACAACATTTGCTCTCGTTCACTGTCGTCAATACGCAAACCCTCTATTTCAATTTCAAGTAAGCGAGCGGCAAGCACACTGTCAAAACTAAACGCTACCAAAAAATTCACGCTGCCCCCCAACCCTATAATCGCTGTCAGATTGCGTAAAACTAACGCATCAATGTCACCATGTGAAGAGAAGTGTGATAAAAATTCAATTCCTAACGCATTGTTAAAATGACTTTTGGTACACGCTGTCACCGAAGCCGTTATTTTACGAAAAATGCCTTCTCTGGTCTTCATAGAGCTTTTTTGATTGGGTGGGGAGGTGGTTGTTTATTTTAGTCGATTTTAAATAACAGATAAAAAATAATTGTTTTTTTACGTGATGTTCGACTTTTTAGGGGCGTTGGTGCATAAATAACAAGTGAAATAAATCTCTATTGCCTACCAAATTTAAGACGGATTTACCCTAACTCGCACCGAAACAGGCATACCCAAATATGTCATACGCGATGTTCGACCGGACATTCCGCACCCCTATTTTGAAATTCTAGCGGGTGCTGATTCCATTTAATGTGGGAGTTATGAGAAAATCTGCCAAAAAACAGTAAATCCAAATCCAATGGCAAAAATTACACAAATTGATGGCGACGAATTAACGGTAGAAGTGAAAATA
>CAIRCR010000101.1 GCA_903877065.1 uncultured Pseudomonadota bacterium | reverse complement strand
GAACTGTTGGCCTTGAGGAACAAACCAATTTTTTGAATTTCCAAAATCTGGTTGTTGTGGTGAATCTCGGCTTGTTCGCGGGCTTCGTCCAAATGCTTTTTGTAGTTGACCGGGGCCGCCACAATCTTGCCCGGATTGGCCACCGGCGACAGCCAGCGACGCCCTGCCAATGGCAGCTTGGGTGCAGTGGGTGCAATGCGCGTGATATCGGCCATCACCGCAGGCAAATGCGTGATCAGCAAATCATTGCGTGGCAAGGGGTAGTGGCAGGTAGGCAGCACCGACAAAGCGGCCGTTACATCGCGCACACCATCGGCCTCTACCAGGCCGAGTTGGTCGTTGTCGAATCTACAAATTTTCACAGTCAATTCCTTTTGGAGTTGCTGTGTATTTTGCTACGTGAGGAAGGGGTGGTTGGTGGGGGGGGTCGCGGGGGGAACGTGTTGGGTTGGGTTTGGTTTGACTAAAGCTTTGGTTTGGGAACTAGCCACTAATGACATGGCCCTACTTTGATTTCATATGCAACTTCGCCAATAAATTCATGCAACCCCAGTTAGTTTCGAACAAACAATACCAGCAGCAATATTTAGCAAGAATGAGGTCACTGTTGTAAATGCCAACTTCAGGAATGAGTTCTGTGCAATTGCAGCGAATTTTATAGATGCGTCTTCATCGCCATTTGTAATTCTAAAGAGACTTATATATCTGGACCGTTTTGCCCATAACGCCATTTTATTATTAACGCGATTTGCAATCGTCTGCAAAGCGAAATATAAACAAAAAACTATTTGATTTACTGTTATTAAAAAACTAATAGGGTATTTTTCAAAAAGATAAAACGACACGCAAGTCACTATCAAAATAGGAAAAATCACTGAATTCATATTATCCAAATACCACTCATATTTGGAATAAACTTCACTAATACTTATATAAGGATGTGGCTTGCTTCTGGCATCAATCCACTTCTGCATTCGTAAAAAAATCTCATCAGCATAGTAATGGGGTACTCCGTCTACCGTGACGCAGGTTGACCCCATCTCAAACTCGATATTATCAACATCATTTGCTGATCTTGATAATGCTGCTTGCAAAAAAACCAATGGATTTACAGGATTTGAAATTCGAATTGTCAAAGTCAATTCGTTATTTTCATCATCGATTTTATGGAAAATACTCCAGTGCAAAACAACTCTATCGGTTTGCTTTCCGATTGGAATTCGTGTGACGTTTCCGAGCACTTCAGAAACTCCATCATGGTGAGTTTTATCATCATAAGAAATTAAACAAGAGAATTCAGGACTCTTCGTTTGCTCCGGAATTGAAGTTAATTTCTCTGAAATATTTGATACTAACTCCTTCAATGAAGATAAATCGCAAACGTAACGATCTTGCATAATTTTTGTAATTGCACCGAGTCTAGATCGAGTAATTGTGTAGGGTTTCCCGAGTGGTGCCAATACCGTTTGAAGTTCATTCATTTTAAGATCCAATAAAATTTTCGAAAAGCATTCTTGCGATTTTTAATACTCAACGAATTTAGCCTTCACTAAGAG